>CALMOL010000077.1:11808-17013 GCA_937871685.1 uncultured Verrucomicrobiota bacterium | reverse complement strand
TTGCGCACGTTGCCCTTGATCTGCTTGCCCACCGGGTAGCGTCTCTCGATCTCGTCCCACGGGTTGGCGTCGAGCTGTCGCAGGCCGAGCGAGATCTTCTGCTCGTCCTTGTTCACGCCGAGCACCACGGCTTCCACCTGCTGGCCGGAATGGAGCACGTCGGCCGGGCGCACGATGCGCTTGGTCCACGAGAGCTCCGAAACGTGGATGAGGCCTTCGACGCCCTCCTCGATCTGCACGAACGCGCCGTAGGGCACCAGGTTGGTGACCTTGCCCTTGACGCGCTGGCCGACCGGGAAGCGCTCCTCGATCTTGTCCCACGGGTTGCCCGCGAGCTGCTTGAGGCCGAGCGACACGCGCTCGCGCTCCTTGTTGATGTCGAGGATGAGGACGGTGAGCTCCTGGCCGACCTTGAGCAGTTCGCTCGGGTGGCCGAGGCGGCCCCAGGTCATATCGGTGATGTGCAAGAGGCCGTCGATGCCGTTGAGGTCCACGAAGGCGCCGAAGTCGGTGAGGTTCTTCACCGCACCCTTCACCTTGTCGCCGGGCTTCACGCTCTCCAGGAAGCGCTGGCGCTTTTCGGAGCGCTCCTGCTCGATCAGTTCGCGGCGCGAGAGCACCACGTTCTGGCGGTCCCAGTTCAGCTTGACGATCTTGAAGTCATACGTGTTGCCCACATAGACGTTCAGGTCCTTGGGCTGCTGGATGTCCACCTGCGAGGAAGGCAGGAACGCCTCCACGCCGACGTTCACGAGCAGGCCACCCTTCACGACGGCCTTGACCTTGCCCTTGATGAGGGCGGACTCCTTGAAAACCTTGACGATCTTCTCCCAGTTCTGCCGGTGGAGAGCCTTCTCGCGGGAGATGACGACCATGCCCTCGTCGTTCTCCAGGCGTTCGAGGAGGACCTCGACTTCGTCGCCGACTTCAACGTCGTCGGCGTCTTCGAATTCAGAGCGGTTGATGACGCCCTCGGACTTGTAGCCGATGTCCACGAGCACCTCGCGGGGGCGGATTTCGAGCACGTGGCCCTTGATGATGGTCCCTTCCTTGTAATCGCGCAGGGACTTCGCGATCAGATCCTGCATCGAAATCATAGGGAGGAAACGGGGAGCGAGAAAACGCTCATATGGGTTTGGGGTTGCTGATTTGGGACGCGCCGGCCGAGTAGGACGGACGCCCGGTTGGGTTTGGGGATGAAAAAGCGCGGCGGGCCAAGGGGCCGCCGCGCGATTCCGCGGGTCACCACCTTAGGAGGAAAACGGCCGCCGCCAATCTTTATTCCGGGCGGCATGACCGTGCATTTGAAGCGCGCATTCTCTCCGTCCCGCTCCCCGCCGCCCACGCGCTTCGCAAGCTGGGCCGCGACCTCGCGCTAGCGCAGCGCAAGCGCCGGCATCTCCACCGCGGACATGGCGGCGCGCCTGTTCGTCAGCCGCGACACCCTCTGGCGAATGGCGCGTGGCGATCCCGCCGTCGCCCTCGCGACCGCGGCATTCGGCCTCCAGCTTCACGGCCGCGCCGACGACCGACGTGCTGGCTCTCAGTCTCGACGGGAGCGCCTTCCGAAACGCATTCGCCGCGCCCGCGCATGAAGGTGAAAGTGCCCATCGACTGGGCCGGCGAAAAAGCCTCCTTCTCATTCAGCCATGATCGAAACCCCCGAACAACTCTACCAAGCCATCGAGCAGATGGGCCGGATGCAACGCATCCTGGACATCATCGCCGGGCTGCCAGCCTGGATGGGGAAGGGCGCAGGATCAGTCCCAATCCAACGCCGCGATTTGCGCGGCCACGGCTTCGAGCGTGCGCGCGTCCTCCTCGTCGAAGGCGGCGGGCTCGTAGCTGTCCACGTCGATCACAGCGAGGAGGCGGCCGCCCGCGAGGATGGGCACCACGATCTCGGAGCGCGAGCCGGCGTCGCACGCGATGTGGCCGGGGAACGCCTCCACGTCCGGGACGATGATCGTGCGCCGCTCGGCTGCCGCGGTGCCGCAAACGCCGCGCCCAAGCGCGATCCGCACGCAGGCGACTTTTCCCTGGAAGGGGCCGAGCACGAGGCCGCCGTCCTTGAAGAGGTAGAAGCCGGTCCAGGAAGCTTGAGGCAGGGCTTCGCGCAGCAGCGCGGCGGCGTTGGCGAGGTTGGCCACGAGATCGGGCTCGCCGTGGAAGAGGGCGGCGAACATCGGGCCGAGCTCGCGGTAGCGGGTGGCGCGGTCGGCGGAAAGGGAGGAGACGGCTTGCATGCGAGGCCACAGGAAATCCCCGTCGCGGCCAGCCGCAAACGGTGGCGCAGCGGGCGATTGTCATCTCCAATGGACTTTCGGGACGCCGCGAAAAGGCGCGGCTGGGCGCGAAGTGATTGGTTGTAAAAAGAAGTGGTGGACGGCGCGGCCGCGAATAGCTCAAATCCGACCGCGTTGGCCCATCATGCCGATGCTTGCGCGTCGAGCGGATGGGCTCCGACGCCGTCCACCAACTCAAACCGGGAGAGAGAAATCATGCCATTCACGCTCAAGAGTCACATCCGCGCGGGCCGGCTGCTACTGACGACCGTCGCTGTTCTCACGCTGGGATTTCTCGCCCGTCCCGCGGCTGCGATCATCATCACCTTCGACGAAGGCCTCGTGGCGGCGGGCGCCACGCTTTCCAACCAGTATGCGCCCCTCGGCGCGATTTTCTCCGGCGGGACGGGCGGAGCCACCGGCGTGGTGAACCCGCCCTCGACCACGCAGGGATTCGCCACCACCACTACCATGACCATCGCCTCGTCGGCGGCCGGTGGCGACAACGGCGGCTCGGCTTTCACCGCGCCGATCTCCGGGTTGGTGCTGCATTCCTACGCTTCCCCCAACGGGTGGCTGGGCGAAAACGGCGATGCCGTCTTCCGCATCGATTTTTCCACGCCGATCAACTTTTTCAGCATCGACTTCGGCAGCGTGTCCACCCTGGGCGCCTCCGGCATTTTCGCCGTGGACGGCAATAACGCGGTGATCCAGTCCGCCTTTGTGAACACGGCGGGCTCCTCCACCCTCTCCCTGACGCTGACGACGCCCGTGAGCAGCATCGTGATCACCGAGGGGACCTACTTCGATTACGTCGCCGTGGACAACATCACCTTCAGCGCAGTGCCCGAGCCTTCCACCTGGGCCGCGCTGCTGACGGCCGGCGCCGGGCTGCTGGGCGTGGCGTGGCGTTCCCGCGGCCGCGCGCGCTCGGCGACGGCGTAACGGCGCCACTTGCCAGAAATCAGCGCGCGTTCCCTTGAAGCCCTTGATGAACCGACGGCCGGTCGGTATTTTCGAGCGATTTTAGAAAACCTCGAGTTTCAGAAGGCGACGCGTCAGCCGGCCGCTTCGAGCTGCTCGACGCCGCGGGCTTCCAGCCGCGGCACGATCTGGCCGAGCACCAACTCCTTGAAGTGGGGCGTCTCGCGGTGCGTGGCGAACGCCTCGCGGGAATCGTAGCGCTCCAACGGCACGTAGGTGCCGGCTCGTCCATCTGGCGGTAGGCCACGAAGGAGCGGCAGCCGGGCTCGGCGCGGGACGCCTCCAGGAGCTTCGGCAGCAGGACGAGGACCTCTTCTTCCAGGCCGGCTTTCATCGTGTGGCGGGCGATCACAAGGAGTTCGGGCATAGAGCGGTTGGGGAATGGGTTGGTCACCGAGGCACAGCGATCACCGAGGCGGAAGGAACCTGAGAGGGCTCAACCGTCGGAAGGCCCGAGCAGACACGTTCGTCGGAAGGTGCCGCCGGGAGGCGGGGAGGCAACTCTCTGGCAGCTTGTCTTCGCACCTACGCCTCGACGGACGCCGGTCCGCGACGCGAGGGAAGACCACCGAGATCCGCCGGAAGACCTCGGACCTCTTCCGGAAGATCTTCGGCATCCTCCGGAGGATGAAATTCGTCTTCCGGAGGATCGGCGCCGTCTTCCGGAGGACCAAAATCATCCTCCGGAGGACCCGCCGCGTCCTCCGGAGGATCAAATTCATCCTCCGGAAGACGAAAACGGTCTTCCGGAAGACCTCGGACCTCTTCCAGAGGATCAAATTCGTCCTCTGGAGGACGAAAATCGTCTTCCGGCGGATCACGGTGGTCCTCCGGAAGACCCGCGCGATCCTTCCATTCACGGTTCGGCGTCTGGCAAAGGCACGGGGACCCGCACGGGCGGGCGAGCGCTTCTGGGAAGTCGTTGCGGGAGAGCAGCTTCACCGCGCAGAGCAAGGCGCTAACCCAGTCTTGGGTGGGCGAATTGCTTGAGAATCGAAGCCGCTTCGAGACGCCGTTTTGGCCGGAGAAGACGAGGTGAAGAAATTTTCAAAAAAGCGCCAGACACGACAGCTCCTGTCATCATGCCTGAGGGAGGCTTGCCGCATCACCAGAGAAAAACTGGTGATTTCCAAAGGAAGCGGCCCCGCGGCGCTTTTCTCGGAACTCCTCCACGCCAGCCCCGCGGAACCGTCAGCAAGAAAGGAAACGACCGTATGAAGCACACCCCGAAAACCCTGAGCCGCTCACCCCGCCCCGCGCTTGCCCCGACCGCCGAGCAGTGGCAGGCCGTCCGCGCGGCCATCACCGCCCTGAACGCCGCGCTGGAGCCCGTGGTCCAGCCGCTCACCGCGGGCGAGATCCGCGACCTGCTCCGCGTCGGCATCGCCAACGAGGCGCTCACGCGCGACTACGTGGCGCTCCTCGAGGCGCATCCCGGACTCCTGCCGAGCTACCTCCATCCGGCCGACACCCAGGCCGACTGGAAAACGCGCGACGAGCTGGTGGCGTGCGGCCAAGCCATCGGCCAGATCAGCGAGAAGATCGACGCCACGGCGAAGGCGCTCCAGAGCGACTGCTACGCGGCGGCCTTGAGCGCCTACCGCGTCCTCGTGATGGGCGGCATCCCCGCGGGCCACGAGACCACCGTTGCCCCGCTGCGCGCGCACATCGAGAAGCGCGTGGAGCGGCGCCGCGAGACGCGCGCGAAGAACCTGGCGCTCAAGGCGGCCAAGGACGCGCTCGCCGGGAACGAAAACGGCGGCCACAATCCCGCCGCGCCGGCCGCCACCGTGATCGAGATGCCACCCGCCGCCGATGCAGCCGCCGCGAGCCAACGCAGCGGCGCGGTGCCGGTCGCCCTGGCCGCGTGAACCGCAGAGCCTGAGGCCGCAAGGGCGACCATCCGCCAAACCCAGCGGGCGCTTCCGAAAGGAAG
>CALMOL010000077.1:2795-11798 GCA_937871685.1 uncultured Verrucomicrobiota bacterium | reverse complement strand
GGGCCGCGTCACCCGCCGCCCGGGCGCCCGCCCGGGCCCCCCCCCCCCACCCCCGGGGGGCGCTCCCTAATCTCCGCCCCCGTTTCTTCTGCTCCCACCGGGGAGGCACCGCCGCCGGACGCGGCCGGTTCTCAGTTCATCCGGTCATACCACTTCGCGTATTCGCCGTTTTGCTCGGCCCCGCGCATCCCCTGGACGCGCTGGACGAGGATCTCGCCGTGGGGCGGGTTGGGCTCGGCGAGGAGCTGCATGACCTCGGCCACGTAGTCGGCCAGCGGCATGGCGTGGGGGTCGCTCGCCTGGGCCTTGCCGCCCAGCTCGGTCTGGACGTAGGGCGGGGCCAGCTCGAGCACCTCGACGGAAGTCTCACGGAGCTGATGGCGCAGCGACTGAAGCCACGAATGGAGGAAGGCCTTGCTCGCGCAGTAGGTCGGGAACCGGGAGGTGGGGACGAAGGCCAGGCCGGAAGTGGTGGTAATGATCGTGGCGCGCTCCTGCCGGCGGAGCGCGGGGAGCAGCAGCGCGGTCAGGTGCAGCACGCTCGCGACGTTCGTTTCAAGGATGGCGCGCCACGCGGAGGGATCGGCGGCATCCACGGTGAGATCCTCGGTGCGGGTGATGCCGGCGTTGTTGAACAGGACGTTCAGCTTCGGGAACTCGTCGCGGACGCGGGCCGCAAATTCGGCGAGGGCGAAGGAATCCTGCACGTCCACGGCGAGGCCGCGCATGCCGGGGTTGGCCGCGGTGACCTCGTCGAGGAGCTCCTGGCGGCGGCCGGCGATGATGACGTGGTTGCCGCGCGCGTGCAGGGCCTCGGCCAAGGCGCGGCCGATGCCGCTGGTGCCGCCGGTGATGAGGATGGTGTTGTCGGTGAGTTGCATGGGAAGAGAGATGGGGTGGGTTCGGTCAGCGGGAAAGGACAGGCTTCAGCACTTCCTCGCACCACTGGCGAAAGCTAGTGGGGGTAGAGGTCTCGGGCGTGCGCGGCGCGGCATTGTCCAGGCCTTGGTCCTTGGCGGACATCATGTCGGCGTAGCTCTGGACGAAGGCCTCGGACATGCCGTTTTGCCGCAGCCGGGCCTTGAACGCGTCGAGCGGGATCTGCTGGTAGCGCACCGGTTTCCCCAGCACCTCGGAGAGGATCTGCGCCATCTCGTCGTTGCTCAGGTCCGCGGGACCGAGCACGGGCACCTCGGCTTGGCCGGACCAGGAATCGTCGAGCAGGAGCCGGGCGGCGGCGGCGGCGATGTCGCGCGTGGCGCAGGTGGGCGCGCGGCGGCCGGCGGCGATGGTCGAGAAGAACATGCCCTGGTCGCGGATCGCGTCCTTTTGGCGCAGGAGATTGTCCATGAACGAGGGCATCACCAGCGCGCGGAAGTGGGCGCCGGTGGCCGCGAGGACGTCGTCCATCGCGAGCGAGGCCGTGACGAGGCCGGCGTGCCCGGCGAGCGGCGTGCCGCGGCCGAGGGCCGAGACGCTGACGACGCGGCGGACGCCTTGCTCGCGGATGGCCTCGGCGGCCGGCCGGGTGAAGTCCACGTAGGCGGCCTCCAGGCTCGCGGCCTTCGGGTTCGGGGGCGGCAGCCAGAACACGGCGGCCGCGCCGGCGAACGCGCGGGAAACGACGGCCTTGTCGTCTTGCGAGCCTTCCACGACCTCGACGCGCGGGCGCACATGGGAATCAAGGCGGGAAGGATCGCGCGCGATCACGCGCACGGGCTGGCCTGAATCAAGGACGCGGGCGAGGACCTGTTGGCCGATGGCGCCGGTGGGTGTAGTGATGACGATCATGAATTGCTGTGCCTCCTGGCTCGTGGATAGGATGATGGAGCAAGTAAACTATACCGTATCGTTTACTTTGCAATCCACCCAAGCGTCACGCTTCTCCTGACCATGGCGCGACGCGGCGAAGAACTGAGGGAGCACATCCTGTGGACCGCCAAGGACGTGTTTCTGCGGATGGGGTTCGAGCGGGCGTCCATGGACGAGGTGGCGGCCGCGGCGGCGACCTCGAAGCGCTCGCTCTACGCGCATTTCGAGAGCAAGGAGAAGCTGTTCCTGGAAGTCATCGAGTTCGTGCGCGGGCTCCTTCTCATGCGGCTGAAGATGCCCGGCGAGTATTCGAAGCGGCCCGCGGAGGCGTTGGTGCGGTTTTGCGGGCGATACCTTGAGGTCCTGCTCTACGAAGGCTCGATTCGACTGTGCCGCATGGCCGCAGCCGAGGCCGAGCGGTTCCCGGAGGGGGCGGCGCAGCTCTTCGACGTGATGTTCACGGAGGTCCATGCGCGCCTGGAGGCCTACCTGCGGGCGACCTTCAAGCTTTCGGCCCGCGCCAGCGCCGGGGCGGCGCACCGGCTGCTCGGGCGGATTCTCTATCCGCGCTTCCCGCGGGCGCTCTTCGGCGTGGACCCGCTGGCGCCCAGCTTTGATGACGATCACCTGTCGCCAGACTTCGACCTGAAGCCCGTTCGCCAAGCCGTGGCGGATTTGATCGGGTCGCTGGGGTAGTCCGCCGCGGCGCCTGTGGTAAGCTTCCGCGTGGACGCGCCCGACTTCCCGCTCTTCCTCGCGCCGATGGCCGGCGTGACGGACGGCGTGTTCCGCCGCCTGTGCCGGGAGCAGGGCGCGGACGTGCTCACCACGGAGTTTGTTTCCGCCGAAGGCATCCTGCACCGCAACGAGCGGACGCGCGAGATGGTGGAGTTCGATCCCGAGGTGGAGCGGCCGGTGGGCGTGCAGCTCTTCGGTGCGGAGCCGGCACGCCTGGCCGAGGCGGCGCGGGCGGTGGTGGACTGGGTGCGCCCGAACTTCATCGACCTGAACTTCGGCTGTCCGGTGAACAAGGTGGTGTCGAAGAACGGCGGCTCCTCGCTGCTGCGCGATTGCCCCACGCTGGAGGCCGTGGCGCGCGCGGTGGTGGGGGCGTGCGCGCCGCTGGGCGTGCCGGTGACGGCGAAGATTCGCATCGGCTGGGACGCGGACTCGATCAACGCGGTTCATGTCGGCCGGATCCTGGAAGGGGCGGGCATCACGCGCCTGGCGGTCCACGGTCGCACGAAGGAACAGGCGTATTCTGGATTGGCTGACTGGGAGGTGATCGCGGCGGTGGCCGAGGCGCTCACGATCCCGGTGATCGGCAACGGCGACCTCGACTCGCCCGAGGGCATCGCGCGGCGTCGCGCGGAAACCAAGGTGGCCGGCGTGATGATCGGCCGCGGGGCGATGAGCGCGCCGTGGATCTTTCGCCGGACGAAAGAATTTCTCGCCACGGGCGTGCTGCCGCCGGAGCCGATCCTGGAGGAGCGGTGGGAATTCGTGCTGCGCCACGCGCGGCTGCATGTGGCGGCGCGGGCGGGGCGGGGGAGTGGCTCGGGGCGCGATGACCGCTCGCCGGAGCACGGCGCGATGTCGTCGCTGCGCGGCCGGCTGATGGCGTATTCGCGCGGGATGCCGGGCGGGCGAAACCTGCGCGGCCTCTTTTCCCAGGTCACGTCCGTGGCGGAGCTGGAGGATCTGGCCGCCGCGCACCTGAGCGACGTAGCGGAGTCGGGCGAACTCGTGGCGGCCGGCTGAGGAAAGCGGGGGCACGGAAAGAGAAATTCCGATTTCCGCTTGCCATGCGGGCGGCGCGCCCGTTATCCCTTGCCCACTCGCTTCTCTCCCATGCGCTGGACTCCCCTCCTCTCGCTCCTCGCCGCCGCCCTGGTCGCCGCGCCCGGCCCGCTTTCCGCGCAGCAGACCCAGCGGCTCACCCAGGCCGAGGTGGAGCGCATCATTGCGCAGGCCACCACCCGCGCGTTGGAAATCTCGCCGCGCGCGATCATCGCCGTGGTGGACCGCGACGGCTTTGTGCTCGGCGTGTGGAGCGTGTCCGGCATTCAGCCGGACTCTTTCCCGACGGACTTCAACGATCACCAGGGGCCGTCCTATGGCGCCGCGATCCGCGAGGCGGGCACGGCGTCCTTCCTTTCCAGCAATCAGAACGCGTTCACCTCGCGCGTCGCGCAGTTCATCATCCAGCAGCATTTCCCGCCGGGCGTGGTCAATCGGCCGCCGGGCCCGCTCGTCGGCGTGGCGTTTTCCAATCTCGCGTTCTCGGACGTGAACCGCTTCAAGGGCTACCGCGACGAGACGGGCAACGGCTTCAAGCTGGTCGGCAACGCGGTGGTCCCGCGCGATCTTACCAACGCGGCGGACGTGGCCCTCAAGGCCGGCGACATTCCGATCAACACGCGCTTGTCGGGTCGCTGCTCCTCGGCGCCGCTTTACAAGAACGGCGAGCTGGTCGGCGGCATCGGCGTGTTCCCGCGGCCGGAGCCGGAGCGGCTCTTCGAGCCCTTCGAGCTGGAGCTGCTCAACCAGCCCGCCGGGCCGGTGGTCGAGGAAAACGTGGCGCTGGCCGGGCAGGTCGGCTTCGAGCCGGCCCCCTCGATCACGGGAAACAACGTCACCAACGACGGCATCCGCTTTCCCTACGTGCTCGGCTCGCCCGGCGTCCCGAATTTCCGCCCCTTTGCCGGCCTGCCCGGCGCGGCGGTGAACTTCGCCCAGCCCATCGTCCTGCCGGGCGGCGCGGTGGTCCCGACCAACCCGGCCCCCTACACCTACACGCCGCGCGAAGCGCCGCCGCTCTTTCCCCATCTGCGGGAAACTCTCGGCAACGTCACCGGCGAGGTGCGCTACCCGATCCGCGCTGATCCGAACCCTGGCCTCATCCGCGGCCAGGCCCGCCTGAGCGCCGCCGATGTGCGCCAGATCATTGCCTCGGCGGCCGACCGCGCCCGCACCACGCGCGCCGCCATTCGTCTGCCCATCGGCGTGCCCATGCAGGTGTGGATCACCGTGGTGGGCAATCCGAACCAGGTCGGTGCCCCGCCGCCCATCCTCGGCATCTTTCGCACGCCGGACGCCCCGCACTTCTCCTTCGACGTGGCGCTGCAGAAGGCTCGCACCGCGCTCTTCTTTTCAAGTGACCGCGTCGGGCAGTCTTCGCGCACCGTAGGCTTCCTCGCGCAGGACAACTATCCGCCCGGCCTGGATGCGCTGCCGCCCGGCCCTTACGGCCCGGCCTCCCGCCTCAATGGTTTCCCGAGCCTCAACGGCCTGCAACTTCAGTTCACGTTCCCTTTCACGCTGCCGGTCACGCAGCGCTTCGGCGGCAATCTCGGCTTCTACGAGCCGATTCCGATCTACACGCCGCCCTTCCTCGTGCCGCTTATCCCGGTGGGCAACGCGCAGAACCTCCCGAACGGCATCACGATCTTCCCCGGCGGCTTCCCGCTCTACCGCAACGGCGTGCTCATCGGCGCCATTGGCATCTCGGGCGACGGCGTGGACCAGGACGATCTCGTGGGCATCTCCGGCTCGGTGCCCTTCGCGCCCGCGCCCGCGCAACGCGCCGACGCCTTCATCTTCGGCGGTGCCCGCCTGCCCTTCGCGAAGACACCGCGCAACGGCGACATCTTCTATTAATCGGACGCCGGCTAAACTCGTGGCGTCGCTGGTCTCGCCGGGTGTCCATCCGCGCATTCTGTCGGCCGATCGCTTTTGATCATGAAGCCGCGCCATGCACCTCCTCGCCGGCTCCGTCCCGTCGCTTGGATGATCGGCCTGGGCCTCGCGCTCCTGCTCAACGGCTGCGCATCGCGCGGCACCGTGGACATGTGTCCGGATGTCCGTCTCGAGAATCCCAGCATCCCGCGGGGCGGCAACGCGTTTATCCCGTGACGCGATGAATGCGGCCCCGCCAGGCCAGAGCCTTCGTTTTTGTCATTACCCACATCTTGTCAGAAAGGCCCGGAGGGCCGCCGGAGATGAGCCAGTGGTGCCAACCACCGGAAACTATGTCCCGCCTGGAGCTGTGCTCCGGAGGGGCGCCGGGGCAATCTGGTCGATGAGCCTCACCCACCCGTGCCTTCCGTCGCCCTCCGGGGCGCATCGAGTCGTCTCGACCTCGTGAGATGTGGGTAAAGACAAGGGCTCGCGCCATCGGCTAATTTTCGGTTGGCTCTCCGGGCCTCGGCTCAGGTGGGAGAGCTGGGTAAAACGAGGCCTTCATGCCCCGCGAATGCCCTGGCGCAACGCCTCGACGGCTCGCGCAAGCTGCCCTTCCTCCACGCAGAGTGGCGGGAGCAGGGTGATCGTCTCGCCGATGTTTCGCGTGAGCAGGCCGCGCTCGCGCGCGGCAAGGCAGGCGGCGCGGGCGCGAGGCGGCCGGTCCGTCGGGCCGGGGCGAAGCTCAATGCCGGCGATAAAGCCGCATTGGCGCACCTCGCGCACGGCGGGCAGGGGCGCGATCTCATCCGCGAGCAGGGAGCGCAGGCGGGCGATTTTCGGCTGGAGAAGTTCCAGCGTTCCCTCCTCGCGAAACACGGCGAGGTTCGCACGCGCGGCGGCGCAGCCCAGCGGGTTCGCGGTGTAGGAATGGCCGTAGTAGAAGGCGCGCCGCTCGGCGGCGGGGCCGGCGATGGTCTCGTAGATCTGCGCCGTCGCCAGCGTGGCGGCGAGGGGCATCCATCCGCCGGTCAGGCCCTTGGCGAGGCAGAGCAGGTCCGGCACGATGCCCTCCTGCTCGCACGCGAACATCGTCCCGGTGCGGCCGAAGCCGGTGAGCACCTCGTCGGCGATGAGCAGCGCGCCGTGCCGGTCGCACCACGCGCGCAGGTGGCGCAAGGTGCCTAGCGGCCACAGTCGCATTCCGGCCGCGCCCTGCACGAGGGGCTCGATCACGACCGCGCCGATGCTCCGTGCGCGCTCGGGCGGAAGCGCCTCCAGCGCGGCCATGCCGGCCACGTGCTCGACCTCCAGCGGCGGCGCGCCAGCGCGCACGATCCCGTGGAAGAGGGCGATGCCGCCCAGGGCCGCCGCCCCGAGCGTGTCGCCGTGGTAGGCGTGGTCGAAGGCTGCCACCGCGCGCCGGTCGTCGCCGCGCGCGAGATGGAAGCATCGCACCATTCGCAACGCCGCCTCGATCGCGGTGGAGCCGTCATCGGAAAAGAAGACGCGCGGCAGCGCGCCCAACGGCCACAACGCAGCCAGCTCGGCCGCGAGCAGCGCGGCCTCCGGGTGCGTGGCGCCGAGGAAGGACGAGTGCGCGACGCGGTCGAGCTGCGCGCGCACCGCCGCGTTGATCCGCGGGTGGCGGTGGCCGTGGAGGTTGGTCCAGATCGAGGAGTTGCCGTCGAGGTATTCGCGCCCGTCGGCGTCGCGCAGCACCGCGCCCTCGCCCGACACGATCACCGGTGGGGCGGGGGAGAACGCGGCGTCCTCCCATTCGCGCAGCGGCGTGAACGGATGCCAGCAGTGCGCGCGGTCCAGGGCGAGCACCTCGGCCGAGGTCAACTCAGTCCTCGTCATCGGCAGGCTCGATGTCCTCGGATCGCCGGGCTGGGCCCTCGACCCGTTCGCGCTCCTGCAGCAGGCGGTCGAGCTCGGCAAAGTCCTCGTAGGTGGCGCGCCGGCGCTGGTATTTGCGGTGCATCAGGTCGCGGAAGTCGGCCAGGATCGCCAGCGGGAGCGGATCATGGGTGGTCCAGCCTTCCTCGCCGCGCGCCTGTGAGCGCACGGTCCACTGCCGGCCGAACTTGGACGCGCGCCATTCCCGCTTGAGCCCCTCGGGCGTGCGGTCCCACCAGGCGTGGACGTTGCGGCGCATGACGGCGGAAGGGAGCAGCGATGCGCCTCGGGGGGAAGGGATTTCGCGCGCTCGCGCCCGGGAGTTTTCCGCGTTCCTTGCCGCCCTCATGCGCGACGTCCTCGCCATCGCCGCCTACTTCGCGGGCGTGCTCTGCCTCGGCGCGCTCCTCGCGCCGGCGCTCTGGCATGGGGGGCACTGGCTGGCCGATCAGTTCGTCACGGTGCAAGGGCTGCGCGCCGTCACGTTCCAGCGCTATTTCAACCGCGCGATGCTCGTGGCCGCGGTGGCGCTGCTCTGGCCGCTGGTGAAGGTGCTGCGCGCCCGCGGCTGGCGGGACTTCGGCCTCATGCCAAACCGGCATTGGGTCCGCGACTGGGTCACCGGCACGATCCTGGCGGCTGGCCTGCTCGCCGCGCTGGGCGCGGGCCTGCTCGCCGCCGGCTGGCACGAGTGGTCAGCCCGGCTGACCGGGAAGGCACTGCGCGATGCGCTCGGCGCGGCGCTCGTGGTGCCGTTGCTGGAGGAAGCGCTCTTCCGCGGCGCGCTGCTCGGCCTCGCGCGCCGCACGGCGGGGACATGGACGGCGCAACTCTTCGTCGCCGGATTGTTCTCGATCGTGCATTTCCTCAAGCCGCCCGAGAACGCGGCCGGGGTCGCGGCGGCACTCGGCCCCATCGATGTCACCGCCGGCTTCCGGCTGCTGCCGCATGTCTTTTGGCAATTCCGCGAGCCGGGTTTGGTGCTCGGCGGTTTCCTCACGTTGTTGGCCGTGGGTCTCGCGCTGGGCTGGCTGACGGTCCGCACGCGCTCGCTGTGGCCGGCCATTGGCCTCCACGCGGGCTGGGTGCTGGGATTGAAGTTGTTTTCCGCGCTCACGCTCCCGACCGCCGCGGGCCGCCTGCCGTGGCTTGGGCCGAACCTCCTCGTCGGCCTGCTGCCGCTGGGAATGGTGCTCGTTACCTGGGCGATGGCGGCGCGGCTTTTCCCCCCGCGCCCCGTCGAATGATCGCCGCCGTGCTTCGTGCCGCGCGGGGCGTCCTCGCGGCGGCGGGCTCGCTCCTTTACCCGCCGCACTGCGCGGGGTGCGACCAGCCGCTGGGCGATGCCGAGGCTCCCGCGCGCTTCTGCCCCGCCTGCCTGGAACGGATCGAGGCGCACCGCTTGCGCGCGCCGTTCTGCGCGGTGTGCTCGGAACCCTTCGACGGCGCGATCGCCGGCCCGTTCCAGTGCGCGAACTGCGGCGACCGCAAGTTTCGCTTCGCCTGCGCCGCCGCGGCGAGGCGCTCGCGCGGCCTCGTGCGCGACGCGATCCACCGCTTCAAATACGGCGGAGACTTCCACCTTCGTCGCCCACTGGCGCAGTGGCT
>CALMOL010000077.1:0-2785 GCA_937871685.1 uncultured Verrucomicrobiota bacterium | reverse complement strand
CTGCGCGACCCGCGCATCGCGGACGCCGCGCCGGATGCTCTCGTGCCAGTGCCGTTGCATCCGCGCCGCGCTCGCGAGCGCGGCTTCAACCAAGCCGCCGTCCTCGCCCGGCTCGCCGCGCCGTTCGCCGGCCTGCCCTGCGAGGATCTCCTTCGCCGCGTGCGCTACACCACCACGCAAACCCACTTCGACCGCCGCGCCCGCCTTGCTAATCTCCGCGGCGCCTTCGTGCCCGCGCGCCGCGCGCGCATCGCCGGCCGCCGCCTCGTGCTCGTGGACGACGTGTTCACCACCGGCGCGACGGCCGACGAGTGCGCCCGCGTGCTCCGCCAGGCCGGCGCGGCCGACGTGCGGGTGGCCGTGGTGGCGAGGGCGTGAACAAATTGCCGATTTTCGATTTCCGATTTCCGATCGAGCGCAAGCTACAGGCGGGAGTCCGCGCTAGCGCATCAACCAATCGGCAATCGACAATCGGAAATTCCCCGTCATGGTGCCGCGCTTTCTCCCTCCCGATGGATTGGCTGCGCGAACATTACGACCGGGCCTTGCTGGGCGCGGCCTCGCTTGGCTTGCTGGTCGTGGCAACGATGCTGATCCTGCGGGCGCTGGGGTTCCCGGAGGAATTCTCGGCGCTGCAAACGCCGCCCACCCGCTCCACCGCCATCCCCGCCGTGGACCTTGCCCAGCCCGCCGCGGCCAAGGAGCGCCTCAACGCCAAGGCAGACTGGGAGGGGCGCCGCGTGGATAATGGCCGCGAAATTCCGCTCTTCGTTTCCGTGCCCTACATCGCGAAGGTGGAAACGCGCGACGGTGCCCCGGTCGAGACGCTGATTGATCCGGTCCGTTCGACCGAGATGCTCCACCCGCCAGTCCCCAACGTCTGGCTGCTGAAAAACCGGCTGCCGCTGCTCGACCCGCGCGTGCTCACGGACGACCCGGATGGCGACGGCTTCACGAACCTCGACGAGTTCATCGGCCAGACCGACCCGAACGCGAAAGACTCGCACCCGCCGTATCCAACCAAGCTCTTCCTCAAGCAGTTCATCCAGCGCCCGTTCCGCCTCGTGTTCTCCGCGCGCGTCGGCGAGACGCTGCAGATCAACACGCTCGACCTCGACGCTCCCACGCAGTTCTTGAAGGTTGGCGACGCCATCAAGGGAACGAAGTTCCGCGTCGTTGACTTCAAGCCGGTGGAAAAGGTTGACGTGTCGGTCGGCATCCGACGCGACGTGTCCGAGGTGACGGTGGAGAACACCGAGACCAAGGAGCGGGTGATCCTCGTGAAGGAGCAAACGGTGGACTCGCCCGATTCCTTCGCATTGCTGGCTTACCTTTGGGAGCCGGGGCGCGAGTTCTCGCTGAAGAAGGGCCAGGAGTTCTCGCTCAACCCCGAGCCGAACGTCAAATACCGCCTCGTGGAGTTTTCCGCCGAGGGCGCCGTGATTGTCCCAGTCGCCAAACCCGACCAGCGCATCGCCCTCGGCAAGCTGCCGCCGGCCGCCGCGCCCAGGCCACCTGCCCCGAGCCCGAAGTAAACCACAGATTAACGCAGATTTTTTCCAGATTACTGGCCTTGGCGCGGATGTCCCTCAACCAACGATCAACCGCAATTTCCTTGGAGGCTGTTTCGCCCGCGATTCCATCCCTTCTCTTCAAGCTTCCCACGCTCGGAAAACCGCCGATCCGGTCTTCCCTAATCTCCTTAAATCTGCGTAAATCCGTGGCTTTCTGCCTCTTTTTCGTCCCATGAGCCGTTGTCGTTCTTTCCTCCTGCTGGCCTGCGCCGTGATTTTTCTTCCCGCCGCCCTGTGCGCGCAGATGGCCGGCCAGAGCATCGCCGAGCGCGAGATCGCCCGCCGGCAAGGCATGGCCGTCTCGGCCGAGGACCTGCTGCGCCGCGGCGACGCCGCCATGGCCGCGCACGATTACGAGACCGCCGTGAAGGACTACCAGGGCGCCATCGCAAACCTGCCCGAGTCCGAACTGACCCGCGGCCTGCGCTCCTCCGCGATCAACAAGTTCCTGGCCGCCTCGGTGAAGCTCGCCGAGCAGCGCGTCGCCGAGGGACGCTACGGCGAGGCCGAGCGCCTGCTCAAGGTCACGCTGCGCCCGGAATATGATCCCGGCTACGCGCCCTCGCTCGCCTTGCTGCGCAAGATGCAGGACCCCGAGTGGTTCAACCGCACGATCACGCCGAAGTTCGTCGGCCGCGTTGAGGAGGTGAAGAAGCTGCTGCGCGAGGCCCAGGGGTTCTCTGACACCGGGCGCTACGACCTCGCTTTCAAGCGCTACGAGCAGGTGCTCGCGCTCGATCCCACGAACTCCGCCGCGCGCCGCGGCCAGGAAAAGGTCAACGGCCAGCGTCAGCGTTACGCGGACTCCGCCTACAACGAGACGCGCTCGCGCGCCCTGTGGGAGGTTTCGCGCGGCTGGGAGAATCCCGTGCGCAAGTATGGCGTTTCGCGCGACTCGCGCGTGGGGGTGCGCACCACGCGCTCGGACGTGGGCACCGAGGCCATCAACCGCAAGCTCCAGCAGATCATCATTCCCAACCTGGAGTTCCGGCAGACCACCATTCGCGACGCGGTGGAGTTCCTGCGCCAGGAATCCCGCCGCCTCGACACCGCCGAGGAGCGCCCCGAGGCGCGCGGCGTGAACATCTTCCTCAAGCTCACGCCCAGCGTGCGCCCCGCGCCGCCGGCCGCCCCGGCGACGCTGCCGCCCTCGCCCGACGCCGCGCCCACCATCCCCGGCCTGGAAGGCGCGCCGGCCACCGCGGCGGCGG
>CALMOL010000076.1 GCA_937871685.1 uncultured Verrucomicrobiota bacterium | reverse complement strand
GGGTATGGGAGCGGACGGAGTGGGAAGCAAGCGCTGGGCCGGCGGGGTGGGGGACTGCGCCGGCCGCCCTGCGAATGCGCGCGTGTCTTGCCCAGACCGGCGTGCGCTGTCAAACGGAATTCTTCGGGAATTCCTCCTCAAAAACGCGGAAAACCCTAGGGTTCATCAGGCTTCGCGGGGCTCGCTGCCGGCCGCGCCCTCCCCTTTCGGCTCCTTGCGCCGCCGTCGTCCGGCGCGCTCACGCTCATACAGGCGCGCGTAGCGCACGAAGGTGGCGTAGGCGTTCCCCACCGCGACGAAAAGGCCGGGAAAGCCGTCGAGGAACCCGCCGCGCAGCACGTAGCCGCGCGCGAAGCGCCACGCGGGGCGAAACGTGTTGTCGAGCCAGGACCACCGCCGATTCTCGGCCGCGGCGCGCTCGGCGAAGGTGTCGGCATAGACGTTGATCTTCTCGACGAAGCGCCGCAGCGTCGGGAACGACCAGTGCAAGAGGTCGCCGCGCAGCTTCACGGGCGCGCCGCCGGTCAGGCGCACGTGCGTGTGCTCGCTTGCGCCCGCCCAGCGGCCGGCAGAGCGGCGGAAAAGGCGCAGGCAGTGGTCGGGATACCAGTCGCCGTGCCGGATCCAGCGCCCGAGAAACCAAGTGCGCCGGGCGAAGAACGCGCCCGCGTAGAGCGTCGGACCATTGCCGGCGAGGAATTCTTCCATGTCCTGGCGCAGCTCGGGCGAGAGGGCCTCGTCCGCGTCCAGGCAGAGCACCCAGTCGTGCGTGCAACGATCGAGCGCGAGGTTTTTCTGCTCGCGGAATCCTTCCCACGCATGCTCGTGCCACTTGGCGCCGCATTCTTCGGCGATGGCACGCGTGCCATCGGTCGAGCCGGAATCCACGACCACGATCTCGTCGGCCAGCCCCAGCACGCTGCCGAGGCAGCGGCGCAGGTTGGCGGCCTCGTTCAGCGTGACGAGCGCGATGGAGAGGGAGGGGCGCATGACGAGGCCGAGAAGATGGCAGGGGATCAACGAGTTGGCCGCGAGGTTTCTCTCGGAGGTTGGCGGCCACTCTCGGCCGAGAAAGTCGTGCTTGGTCGTTCCTCCTCCTGCCATCCTCTCGGCTGGAGGCCAGGGAATCAGGGCGCCGCCCGACCTCCAGCCCGGCGGCGGGCGCCGAGTCAGGAGTTCGCGTGCCTTCCGAACCGCTCTTTCCCACTTTTCTCCTCGGCGGTTTCGAATGCTCCTCCCACCGGCTCGCCTCGGGGCGGAGGCTGGACATGGTCGCCGCCACGCGGCATGACCGCCACGCCGTGGCCGACTACGCGCGCCTGCGCCTCTTTGGCATCGGGGGCGCGCGCGACGGCGTGCGCTGGCACCTCGCCGAGCCGCGGCCGGGCGAATATGACTTCTCCTCTGCACGCCCCATGGTCCGCGCGGCGCACGAGGCCGACCTCACGGTGGCGTGGGACCTTTGCCACTACGGTTGGCCGGATGACCTGGACATCTTCCGGCCCGCCTTCGTGGAGCGCTTCGCGCGCTTCGCGGCGGCCTTTGTCCAGATGCACGGTGAGGAAACCGGGCGCGCGCCGATCCTCGCGCCGGTGAACGAGCCGTCCTTCTTCGCGTGGGCCGGCGGGCAGATCGCGATGTTCCACCCCGCCAAGCGACGCCGTGGCGATGAGCTCAAGGCGCAGCTCGTGCGCGCCGTGATCGCCGCGATCGAGGCCGCTCGCGAGGTGTCGCCCGAAACGCGCTTCCTCCATACCGACCCCATCATCCACGTCGTGGGCGATCCGCGCTCCAAGCGCGCGCAGACTCGCGCCGAGGCCTATCGTCTCGCGCAGTTCCAGGCGTGGGACATGATTGCCGGCCGGTGGAAGCCGGAGCTGGGCGGCCGGCCCGATTACCTCGACGTGGTCGGCGTGAACTACTACCCGAAGAACCAGTGGATCGTATGGAAGTCCCAGCCCGGCGCCAAGCATCCGCCGCACCTCGAGCGTGAACATCCGCTCCATCGTCCGCTCCGCGAGCTCCTCGCCGAGGTGGGGGCGCGTTACGGCCGGCCGGTCCTCGTGACCGAGACCGGCTGCGAGGGAGACGGCCGTGCCGAGTGGCTGCGCCACGTCTGCGACGAGGTTTACGCGGCGCGCGCGGCCGGCGCCGCGATCGAGGGCGTCTGCTGGTATCCCATTCTCAACCACCCCGGCTGGACCAATCACCGCCACTGCCACAACGGCCTGTGGGACTACCCCGACCGCCGCGGTGGTCGCGATGCCTTCGCCCCCTTGTCCGAGGAAATGCAGCGCCAGATGGCACGCTTCGCGGACGCCCGATGATATTTGCGAAAGGTCTTTGTGGAGTGCGGGAGCTTGCTCCCGCTCTCAACGCGCCCTCGATCTAAAACGAAGCAGCCGAGTGCCGGGCCGCGGTCGCGGCGCGAGGCACTGCCGCGTTGAAAGCGGGAGCAAGCTCCCGCACTCCATAAAGACCAATCAGCGTCACCCCCCGCCGGCCCGGGCCGGCGGGAGCGATTCACCTCCCCGCGCCCCGCATGCTCCGCGAAATCCCTTTTCCCCTCGACGCGTCGGTCGTCGCCCAGGCGCCGCCGGCCGCCGTTTCCAGGCCGGTTCCCACCCGGCCGCGCACAGTCTGGCAGCTCGTGCGCCCGCTCGCGCGTGAGCGCAAGTGGCGCATCGCGCTCGCCATGCTGCTTAACCTGCTGCCCGGCGTGGGCATCGCGGTCCAGACGGTCGTGCCGAAGTATCTCGTGGACGAGGTGCTCACCCCGCCGGGGCTTGCGCCGCGCGAGCGTTATCTCCGGCTGGCGCTGCTCGTCGGCGCCTGGCTCGTCGCCGCGCTGGGGCTGCGGATGCTCGGCTGGTATGCGTCCTACCGGGTCTTCACGGTGGTGCGCGAGGAACTCGTGGCGCGGCTGCGCGCGCGTTGCTTCCGGCACATCCAGCACCTGTGCCTGCGCTTTCACGGGGGCACCTCGAGCGGCGAGCTGTTTGCCTCGGTCCTCGGGTCGCCGGTGGCGGCGGTGTCCGGCTATTTCCATCACCTCGCCGTCAACGTGCCCAACGCGCTCGCCGCCTTCGCGCTCTCGGCCGTCTGGCTCCTCGCGTGGGACGGCACGCTGGCCGCGCTGCTCCTTGCCCTGGTGGGCGCCACCGTGCTCACCCTGCGGGGCTCCGCGGCACGCCTGCGCGCGTTGGGCGAGCAATTCCAGGCGACCGAGGCCGGCGTGAGCGGGCGCGTGGCCGACCTGCTGCGCGGCGCGCGCGACGTGAAGCAGCACGCGGCCGAAGAGCGACTGGCCAGATCCTTCGAGGACGAAGCCACACGCCTGGGAAGCCAGACCTGCGCGCGCGACTTGCGCACGCACCGGATCCACATGCGGCACGAGGCGCTCACGGGCGTCTTCTTTGCCCTTGTGCTCGCGCTGGGCGCGTGGCGCTGGATTCACGGCGGCGTGACGACGGGCCAGCTCTTTGCTTACATCGGCGCCTACGTGGCGCTCCAGGGACCGGTCGGATTGCTCTTCGGCATCGGCGCGATGCGAGCGGGGGCGGAGGCGAGCGGGCGGCGCCTGCTCGATTTGCTCGAGACCGAATCGTCCACGCCGGAGCCGGCGCGGCCCCGGGACGTGCCGCGCCAAGGCGCCCTGACGCTGGAAGGCGTGTCGTTCCGCTACGATCCGGCCGGGCCGGCGGTGCTCGACGGGATCGACTTGGAGATCCCCTTCGGCCAGCGCGTGGCGCTCGTGGGGCGCTCCGGCGCGGGGAAAAGCACGCTCCTCCGCCTCCTGCTGCGCCTCCATGACCCCGAGACCGGGGTGGTGCGCCTGGGCGGGCGCGACCTGCGCGAGTGCGCCACCGCGGACGTGCGCCGGCGTTTCGGCGTGGTGCCGCAGGAGCCTTATTTCTTTCGCGCCACCGTGCGCGAGAACCTCCGCCTCGTGCGGCCGGAAGCCGACGATCGCCAACTGGAAGACGCCTGCCGGCGCGCGAACGCGTGGGAGTTTGTCGTGCGGTTGCCGCATGGGCTCGACACCATGATCGGCGAGGGCGGCTCGCGCCTTTCCGGCGGCCAGCGCCAGCGCCTGGCGATCGCCCGGGCGCTGCTGCCCGAGCCGGGCCTGTTTCTCTTCGACGAGGCCACGAGCGCGCTCGATCCGCTCTCGGAGCGCCTCGTGCAGGAAGTGCTGCGCCGCGAGCTGGCAGGAAAGACCGCCGTCTTCATCGCGCACCGCCCGGCGACGATCCGCGCGTGTGACCGCATTCTCGTGCTCGATGGCGGGCGCATCGTGCAGGATGGCGGCTGGGAGGAATTGGCCAGCGAGCCGGGCTTGTTTTGCGAATTGATGAATCTGCCGGAGGACCAGGGCGCGCGGATTGCCTGAGGAGCGCTTCAGGCAGAGGCCCGACGACCGGTGCGGGTGGCTTCTCCGAAGCCATCGCACCACCGCATGACCCCATCTCCGCTTCGCCATTCCTCGGCCTCCGACGCGCCTTCGGCGCCGGACTTTCCGCCGTTGCTCGTCCACTCCCACCTGCGCTGGGACTGGGTCTGGCAGCGGCCCCAGCAATTCCTCTCGCGGCTCGCCCGCCGCCGGCCCGTGCTCTTCGTCGAGGAGCCGATGCGCGTGGAAGGCCTGAGTGCGCCGCGGGCGGAGACCCATTCGGCGGGCGGCCACCCCAGCGTGACGATCCTGCGCACGGAGCTGCCGGCGGGATACTTCGCCGACCGCGCCCGCGTGGACGCCGCGCAGGGCCGGCTCGTGCGCGATTTCATCGCCTCGGGCCCGGGTCGCGAGTGGCGGCGGCCGGTGCAGTGGTTCTACGATCCCATGGCTGCGGAGGAATTCCTCGGCCGGATGAACGAGCGCGCCGTGGTGTATGACTGCATGGACCAGCTCTCGCAGTTCCGCGGCGCGCCGCCGGAGCTGCTCCGTCGCGAGGCCATGCTGCTGAGCGAGGCCGATGTGGTATTCGCCGGCGGCCCGGCGATCCACCGCGCCAAGCGCGAGCACAATCCGAACTGCCATTCCTACGGCTGCGGCGTGGAAGTGGAGCACTTCGGCCTCGCCCTCGATTCCGCGTTGCCGCTGTCGCCCGCGCTCGCCGCCCTGCCCGGCCCGCGCCTGGGATTCTTCGGCGTGGTGGACGAGCGCATGGACTACGAGTTGCTCGCGCGCCTCGCCGACGCTCATCCCGAGTGGAGCGTGGTGATCGTGGGGCCGCACTGCAAGGTGAACCCCGACGACTTTCCGCGCCGCGCCAACCTCCATTTCGTCGGCGGGCAGCCCTACGCTGATCTGCCCGCGTGGGCCAAGGGCTTCGACGTGTGCCTGATGCCCTTCGCGCGCAACGAGGCCACCGAGTTTATCAACCCGACGAAGGCGCTCGAGTATCTCGCCACCGGTCGTCCGGTCGTGTCCACCGCCATCAAGGACGTGGTGCTCCAATTCTCCGACACGGTGATCGTGGCCGACGGGCACGACGCCTTCATTCGGGCGTGCGAGCAGGCCATCGCGGCGCCCGACGCCCAGCGCATCCAGGCCGGTCGCATGCTCGCCGCGCGCAACTCGTGGGAGGCCACCGTCGCCCGCATGGAGGCCCACCTCGCCGCCGCGCTCGCCGCGCGCCCATCCTTTTCTGTATCCCAACTCGCCGCCGCATGAGCCACCGCCCCACCGTTACCTCCTTCGCATTCGACTACCTGATCGTTGGCGCCGGCTTCGCTGGCTCCGTGCTTGCCGAGCGCCTCGCGCGCGGCTCGAACAAGCGCGTGCTCGTCGTGGACCGCCGCAATCACGTCGGCGGCAACGCCTACGACCACCACGATGCCGCCGGCGTGCTCGTGCACCGCTACGGTCCGCACATCTTCCACACGAACTCGGCCGAGGTCTTTGACTACCTCGGTCGCTTCACCGAATGGCGCGAATACGAGCACCGCGTGCTCGCCTCGGTGGACGGCCAGCTTCTGCCGGTGCCGATCAACCTGGACACCATCAACCGCTTCTACGGGCTGAATCTTGGCTCGCGCGAGGCGGAGAAGTTCCTCGCCACGCTCGCGGAGCCGCGCGAGCACATCCGCACCTCGGAGGACGTGGTCATCTCCAAGGTCGGCTCGGAGCTCTACAAGAAATTCTTCCGCGGCTACACCCGCAAGCAGTGGGGCATGGACCCCTCCGAGCTGGACGCGCAGGTCACCGCGCGCATCCCCGTGCGCTTCAACCGCGACGACCGCTACTTCACGGATTCCTTCCAGTCGATGCCGCGCCACGGTTACACGCGGATGTTCGAGAACATGCTGGATCACCCGAACATCAGCGTGCTCTTGCAGACGGACTACCGCGACGTGGCCGGCGTGATCCCGTTCAAGGAGATGATCTACACCGGCCCGGTGGACGAGTTCTTCGACTGCCGCTTCGGCAAGCTGCCGTATCGCTCGCTCGAGTTTAAGCACGAGACGCTCGAGCAGGAGCAGTTCCAGCCGGTCGGCGTGGTGAACTACCCGAACTCGCACGCCTTCACGCGCGTCACGGAGTTCAAGCACCTCACCGGCCAGCGCCACCCGAAGACGAGCGTGGTCTATGAGTTCCCGCGGAGCGAGGGCGACCCCTACTACCCCGTCCCCAAGCCGGAGAACGCCGCGCTCTACCAGCAATACCACGCCCTGGCCGAGGCCACGGCGGGCGTGCATTTCGTGGGCCGGCTCGCCACCTACCGCTACTACAACATGGACCAAGTCGTGGCCCAGGCGCTCACGACCTACAAGAAGATCACCGGCCACCGGAACGGAAACGCCGACACGCCGAGGATTATCCCCGCGGGCGTCGCGGCGGCCGCCTGATCGACCGGGGTGCGGCAGTTCATGCCTCGGCGACGGCTTCAGCCGCCGCCGGCCGAGGCGCCCTCCGTTGTGGGGGAAAACGCCTTCCGTGCTCTCCTGGACGGCCCACCTTTGAAGCTGGATGCCAGTCGTCCGCGGTTGGATCCAGTTCAGCCAGCGTCGGCTGGCGGGCACCCAAGCTTGGATGAGCGTGGTCCAAGCTCACGGCGATGCCATCCAAAGTTGGACGGAAGTCATCCAACCTTGGACGACTTTCGTTCAACGTTGGACGGGGGTCATCCAACCTTGGATGGGGTCGCCTTCAAGGTTGGACGAGATCCGTTCAAGGTTGAACCAAAGTCGTCCAACCTTAAAGGAGGGCACATCCAAGGTTGGATGAAGTTCGTTCAACCTTGAACGAGAACCGTCCAACCTTGGATGAAAGTCGTTCAAGGTTGGATGGGGGTCATCCAACCTTGGAGGAGGGGTCATCCAACGTTGGATGGGGTAGTATCCAAGTTTGGATGAGGGGTCATCTAAACTTGGATGGGGTCACGTCCAAAATCGAGCCGCGCGCCGCTTCAAGGCCCTTTTTGCTTCTGGAGCGCCATGGGACCGCCAGAGCGCCCCTCACGCGGCCACCGCTTCCGGGGCCTCGGCTTTCGGCAGCCCGTCCATCTTCAGGTGCCGGCGCCAGTGGGCTTCGGAGGTGAACTCCGGTTCCGCCGCGCGGAAGGCTTCCACGAGGCGCGGCCACTCGCGCCGCAGGCGCGCCAGCGCCGCGCGCGAGCGGCGGAGCAGGTCGAAATACACCTCCGGCCGCTTGCGATAGACCTGGATGCCCGGCTGGAGCGCGCGCTTGATGCCGATCTCGTCGAAGTAGGTCACGTCCGTCCAGCCCCAGTCCTGCACGCGCATCACCTTCTTGGGCAACCCCTCGGTGGTGAGGCGTGGCTCCCGGCGCGCGAGCGCGGCGTGGCCATTGTGGATGTGCCTGCGCCACCAGTATTCCACCGAGCGCCGCGGCCGGTAGTGCGTGGCCAGCGCCCCCGGCTCCACGTCGGGCCGGTGCTCGGGGGCCAGGTCGCGCGCGCACTTCAGCGCGCCGCGGAAGCGATCCTCCGGGTCCTGCGCCATCATCCACTCCGGGCCGCGCAGGAAGTCTTCCAGCCCGCGCAGGCGCACGGCGGCGTGGTCGTATTCGAGCTTGAAGAGGAAGTGGTTGATCTCGCCCCACACCTCGGCGCCCATCCGCTCGCCGCCGGGATCGGGCTTGCGCAGGGCGCGGATGAGCAGGTCGTTGAAAGCGTTGAAGTAGAAGAGCCACGCCGAATCCTTCGCGTAGAACGGCAGGTGCCACACGCCCAGGCCCGGCGCCGCGAGAGTGCTCACGCCGCCCTGCCGAAGGCGGTAGCCGAACTCCTTGTCGTCGCCGCGGATGAAGCACGGCAGCGGCAGGCCGTGCGCCTCCACCGCGCTCCGCGGGATCGTGAGGAACCACCACGCGTTGTAATGCGGCTTGGGGAGCACCCCGAGCGGGTCGAGCGCGCCCGGCGGCGCGAGGTCTATGTCGCCCACGCAGGCCGACACGCTCAGCAGCTTGGGGCGGCCCATGAACGCGCCCAGCTCGGTGAGCCGCGTGGGGTGATACAGGTCGAGCATCGCTGCGCCCACGCACTGGTCCTCGCGGAGGTGCCGTTGCCAGGCGATCGCGCGCGCCATCATGTCGCCGTCCAGCTCGATGTCGTCGTCCATCAGCAGGAAGTGCGTGAAGGGCCGCTCGTCCGGCGCGCGCATCGCCTCGATCATTCCGCGGGTGAAGCCACCGGCGCCGCCGCTGTTTCCCTGGTGGACGACGCGCACGTCGGCGCCCAGGCCGGCGAAGGCGTCGCGCGGGATCTCGGCGGCGTTGTCCACGACGAACACCGTGGCGCCAGTCGCCGCCAGGTCCCCGGCCAGCGCGCGCACGGTGCGCTCGACGTAGGCGCGCTTCTTGAAGGTGCAGATCACCACCGCCAGCCGCACGGCGCGCCGCGCGGGCTGCACGGTCCACCAGCCGCCGCCCAGCAGCCGCGCCTCGGGGGAGAGCGCGGTGAGGTGGAAGGCGAGGCGCGAGCCGAGCGGGCACTCGCCCGTGAGTTCCGCCCGCAGCGTGAGCGGCGGGTCGCCGCGCCCGCGGCGCGCCTCCGTCGCGGCCACGAGGCGAGGGGCCTGGCCCGGCGCGAAGCGGATCATCTCGACGTAGAACTTCCCCTCCACCTCCAGGCGCAGCTCGACGGCGAGCACGTTCGTGTGCGCGACCACGGCGCTCTCGAAGAACGCGTTGAAATACGTGTCGAAGCCCACCACCTCGCCCTTCGCGAAGCGCATCGCGCGCGGTCCGGCCATGCGGCGATGCTCGCCGCCAAGGCGCGAGAGGTTGTGATGATAAAGGGGCGCGCGCGCCGGCGCCTGCGTGAAGAGCAGGCGCTGGAAGGCGCGGGCCAGGGGCGCGGGGAGCGCGGGCGCGCGACCATCCAGCGCCAAGGAATCGTGATGCAATAGCATGGAGAACAGGAACGAAGGACGCCACGAGAAGCGGCGAACGTGGGTCTATCGTCGCCCTTCAGGCCCCAAGACGCCCGAATCACGGCCAGATGCATCGGGCTTGATGCTGAGCCTCGGATCATCTGCGCCGCCAGGGATTTCCAGGCGGGGAAATCCTGATGCTGCCTTCGGGGCGGCCCCGAAGCGTGGGGCGCGGCGGCCGCGCGATTTCCCGCCGCATGACGTTTTCCCGCCCATGAAAAGCCGCCTCCGCCTCCGCGGCCAGCTTCCGCGCCCCCCCCTTGCTCTGCGCCCCGAGTGATGCGGCCCTGCGTCCTCTTCTTCCTCCTCGTCGCGGCGGCGGCCCGGGCCGAGTCGCCTTCCCTCGGGCTGCCGCCGATGCCCGGCACCGCCGCGCGCGACCTGTCCGCGGCGTTCAAGCTGCCGCCCCTGCGGGAGGGGCCCAAGAGCGAGCTGTCCGCCCAGGTGGACAAGCTCCAGCTTGGCCAGCGCGCCCGCGCGCTGGCGCTCGCGGGCCGCTCCGCGTTCGAGGCGTGGACCGCGGCTGACGCCACGCTGGCCGCGGCCCGCGCGCGACTCCTGGCGCCTTCGCCCGCGGACGCGCGGACCTTTTCCGGCGCGCGCGCTTCCGAGCTGAACGCGCTCCTCCGCGAGCCCGGCGCCGTGCGCGTCCTCTCCCCGCGCATCGAGGTGGACGAGCCCGTGCGCCTCGCTCGCGCCAGCGCCTGGCTTGACCTGGGCCGGGCCGAGCTGCGCGCCGCGCCCGATGGGCCGCGCTTCCTGCTGCGCGTGGAGAAGGGCGCCGACGGAGCCACCGTGGAGGGGGGCGTTTTCGCCGGAGGCCAGTGGGGTGCGCTCGTGGCCGGCGCCGCCGAGC
>CALMOL010000075.1 GCA_937871685.1 uncultured Verrucomicrobiota bacterium | reverse complement strand
CCGGTGCTGGTCGAGCCCGTGCGAGGATGCCTCCAGTGCGAGATGCGTGACGCCGGACAACAGCGCGAAGATCGCGCGCCGCCAGCGCTGGGTGCTCCTTGGCGCGCTTTTCCTCGCCGTGATCGGCGTGGGGTTTTTTCTCGCGCCCCGCGCGCTCGCCTCGCTGCGCGACTGGCGCCAGGAGCGCTGGGCACGCTTCGGCGAGGCTTCTCTTCGCGACGCGGACTACAAGGGGGCGTCGCTGTGGGCGTTGCGCTTGCTTCAGGCTGATCCGCAGGGACGCCGCCCGGCCCAGCTCATCGCCGACGTGGAGGACAGCGCCGGCGCCGCCGCCGCCCTGCGCTGGCGCCTGCGCGTGGCCCAGCTTTCACCCGGTGAGAGCGTCGCGCTCCTCGCGCTCGCCAAGACGGCGCTGCGCCTGGAGAAGACGGATCTCGCCGGCCGGGCTCTTCGCCTCGTGCCGCGGGAGGACCAAGACTCGCTGGCTTACCATTCGCTGGCCGCCGCGTGGTCGGCGAACTCCGGTCGCATGGCCGCGGCCGAGGTGCACTTCGCCGCCTGCGTGCGGCTTGAGCCGGGCAACCCTGATCACCACATCAACCTTGCCACCCTCCGCGCCGACTCACCCCGGCCAGAGGCCGCGCGCGCCGCGCGCGGGGAACTCGAGAAGTGGGCCGCCACGCCCGGCCCGGCGCGGGCTTCCGCCCTCCGTGCCTTGGCCACGGTGCTGGTTCGCTCGCGCGACCCGGGCGCGCGGGATCCGGCTCGCGCCGTGGCACTAGCCGGTGAACTCGTGAAGCTGGACGCCGGGTCGGGGGACATGATGCTCCTCCTAGACGCATTGCGCCAAGCCGACTCGCCGGAATACTCGACCTCCCTCGCGCGGCAGAAGTCCATCGCAGAAAGTGATCCCAACCGCGCCGCAACCCTGGTCAACTGGATGAACGCCCGCGGGATGCTTTCCGAGGCGCGGCGCTGGCTCGCCAGCCTCGGCCCAGCCGCGCGCCTGCCCGTGAGCGCCCAGGTCGCCGGCGCGGACACGCTGGTGAACCAGCGCGATTGGATCGCCCTCCGCACCTATCTCGCCCCGCTGGCTTGGGGACGGCTCGACTTCGTGCGCGCGGCCATGATGCTCCGGGTGTTGCGTGAGCAGCCAGGGGATGAGGACGACTTCGCCCGCGAGTGGCAGGCCTTCGGCAACGCATTGCGGCGGGAGCCCGAGGCCACCCTGATGATGGCGAATGTGACCGAGGCGTGGGGCTGGACAAACGAGGCCGAAGAATTCCTCCGCCAGACGGTGCGCGGTGCCAATCCGGCCATGCGCACGAGCGCGCTCCAGGCGCTTTTTCGCCTGTGCTTGCGCCAGCGGCGAGGCGATCAACTCCTCACCGTCGCCCGCCTCCAGCACGAGGATGACCCGGCGAACCCGGCGCTGCAGAACAACTTTGCTTATCTCTCCCTGCTGGCCGGCGTGAACCTCGACGTTGCCCATCGCATTTCCGCCGAACTCCACGCGCGCTTCCCCCGCGATGCCACGATCACGAACACGCGGTCTCTCTCGCTGCTGCTAGCCGGCCAGCCGGATGAGGCCCTGGCCGCGCTGGAGGCCCTGGACCCTGCCTTCCTCGACCAGCCCGCCACCGCACTCACGCGAGCCGCGGCCCTCGCCCAACTCGGGCGGCGCGACGAGGCGAGTCGCATTGTGAAGGCTTGCGACGGCGCAAATCTTCTGCCAACCGAAGAAAAAATGTTGACTTCGCTGCGGCAAACCCTTAGCAACCGGTGAGTTGTGTCACCATTTCCTTTCTGACTCCATAATCATGAACTTGAAGCGCCTTTCCCTCTTCGCCGGCGTCGCCCTTTGTGCGGCGACCCCGGCTTGGGCCAACCTCTTCGCCAACGGTGACTTCGAGGAAAACCCGGGCATTTTCTCGAACCAGGCGCGGGACGTTTCGGCCCCTGGCACTTTGTCCGGCTGGAACACGACGCTCGGCGTCAACCTCACCTCGTCCAACCAGAACATCCTCGCCGGCCGGGATCGCGACGTCAGCACGAACGTTGGCTGGATTCCCCTCCCGCAGAGTGGCAATTTCTGCGTTCAGTTGGACTCATCGCAAGGCAATCCCAATGTCGTCATCGGCAACTCGCTCTATCAGACGGTCAACCTGATGGCGAATGTTCCTTACACGCTTTCGTTCTATTACCACGGCGAGTCCGTGAAGCTGGCGGGCGACGCGGCTTCGGTCCACGCCCTCATATCGCTGGAGAACGCGCCAACCGCCTATCTCTTTAACTCGACGAACAACTTCTTCACCTACGACGGATACAGCACCAACGGCGGCGTTGGGGTGGATCCAGGCTGGAACTTCGCGAGCATCACGTTCACTCCCACCTCCGATGGCATGTATCGCTTCACCTTCCTTGATGGTGGGGCGTCCCCCGGTGTATTTTCGGGCAACCGCGACAATAACATGTCGCTCGACAACATCAACTTGGTTGCTGACCTCACCGCGATTCCTGAGACCTCCACTTGGGTTGGTCTTGGTCTTCTCGGTGCCCTTGCCGTCGGCTGGCAGCATCGGACCGGCCTGCGTGGCTTGCTGCGTCGCCTGACGCCGCTGCGCGCCTGAGCTGCACTTTCTTTCCGAAAGGCCCGGCGGAGAAGTCCGCCGGGCTTTTTGTTTGCCTCGATTCGTCTCGCCAGCGCCCCGGCGGCATCTGCCACCAAACGCGCTTGAGAGTCCACGGGAGGAATCCCGTGGCTGCTCCCAGAAGCTAGAGCGTTTTCGATTCAGGTGGTCGCATCCGCTCGAAGCCCTTTGCGAGAGGTCGGCCGCAGGCTTTGGAGGGCGGTGGCAAGCGTC
>CALMOL010000074.1 GCA_937871685.1 uncultured Verrucomicrobiota bacterium | reverse complement strand
GTCCCGGCGGCAGCGGCGGCATGCCAGTGCCCAGCATCGATCTCCTGCACCTCAGCCTGCTCCTGGCGGACACGCCGGTCGGTTACGCGCCGCCGGTGGGGCCGGCCATGAATTTCACCGTCCATTACGACCACCGCGACCTCGCCCAGCCCGCCAATTTTTCCTACGCGAACTTCGGGCCGAAATGGACCTTCGACTGGATCTCCTACGTCCAGGACGACCCCACGAACCCCGGCGCCGACGCGATCTACTACGGCCGGGGCGGGGGCACGCGGCTCTTCTCGGGCTTCAACGCCGCGACGCAAACGTATGCGCTGCAGCTCTACGATCTCACCCGGCTCGTGCGCACCTCGGCCTCCTCCTACGAGATGCGCTGGAACGACGGGTCCAAGGCCGTCTTCTCCCAGTCCGACGGCTCCGCCGGCACCTCGCGCAAGGTCTTCCTCCGGCAATACGTCGATCCGGCCGGCGACGCCCTCACCTTCACCTACGACGCTTCCCTGCGCCTCGTGGCTATCGCGGACGCGCTCGGGCAGGTGACCACGCTTTCCTACGCCCAGCCCGGCGACCTCTTCAAGGTAACCAAGATCACCGATCCCTTCGGCCGCTTCGCCTCCTTCGAATACGATGGCGCTGGCCGCCTCGCGAAGATCACGGACGCGCTCGGTCTCGCCTCGCAGCTCGGCTACGACGGCACGAGCGACTTCGTTTCCTCGCTGGTCACGCCCTACGGCACCACGGCCTTCACCCGCGGCGAGTCCGGCACCACCCGCTGGGTGGAAACGCGCTACCCCGACGGCAACCGCGAGAGGGCGGAGTTCAACCAGTCCACCACCCTCGGCATTCCGAACTCCGAGCCGGCCGCCCTGGTGCCCGGCGGCGTGTCCACGCGCAACGAGTTCCTCTGGTATCGAAACACCTACTACTGGAGCCCCATCGCCTGCGCCATGGCCTACGGCGATTACACCAAGGCCAAGGTCTATCATTGGCTCCACACCCCGGACCTGAGTTCCGCCGCCGGTGCGCTGGAAAGCGTGAAGGAGCCGCTCGAAAACCGCGTGTGGTATGACTACGACGGGCAGTCGCAGCCCATCGTCGTGGGGCGCCTCAACCTGCCCCGCCGCGTGGGCCGCGTCCTGGACGACGGCAGCACGCAGCTCCTCGCCTACGAATACAACGACTTCGGCAAGAAGACGCGCGAGACCGATCCGCTGGGGCGGACCTTTTCCTACGCCTACGACGCCAACGGCATCGACCTGCTCGAGGTGCGCATGACCCGCAACGGCGCGAGCGAGCTGCTCCAGCGCTCGACCTACAATTCCCGCCACCAGCCGCTCACGGTCACGGACGCGGCCGGCCAGACCACGATCTTCACCTACAACGCGCGCGGCCAAGTCCTCACGCGGACCAACGCGAAGGGCGAGACCACCACCTATGGCTACGACGCCAAGGGCCAGCGCACCTCCATCGACGGCCCGCTGCCGGGCGTGCAGGACCGCGAGACTTTCACCTACGACGCGGTCGGCCGCGTGCGCACCCGCACGACGTCCACCGGCTACACGCTGACCTTCAACTACGACGCGCTCGATCATCTCACCGGCATCACCTACCCGGACGGCACCTCGCAGATTTACGGATACAACCGGCTCGACCTCGCGATGCTCATCGACCGCGCCGGCCGCGCGACGATCCGGGAGTTCAACAGCGTGCGCCAGATGGTCAAGGAGACTGATCCGCTTGGACGCACCACCTGGCTGGACTGGTGCAAGTGCGGTGAGCTGTTGAGCCTCACCGATCCCATGGGCCGCGCCACGTCCTGGCACCACGACGTGCAGGGGCGGCGCACGGCCAAGGAATATCCGGACGGCTCGCAGGTGCGGTATTTCTACGAGAACACCACGAGCCGCCTCCGGCGGCAGGTGGACGAGAAGGACCAGGAAAGCAGCTTCACCTACCACCGCGACAACGCGCTCGCCGGCGTCTCCTACCCCAATGCCGCGGTGGCCACCCCGAGCGTTTCGCTCACCTACGACCCGGATTACCCGCGGCTCGCCTCGATGACCGATGGCACGGGAACCACGCTTTACCGCTATCATCCCATCACCGACTCGCCCGCGCTCGGGGCCAGTCTGCTTGCAAGCGTGGACGGCCCGCTGCCGAACGACACGATCACCTACGGCTACGATGAGCTGGGAAGGCGGGTTTCCACGGCGGTCAACGGCGTCGCGTCCACCCTCGCCTTCGACGCGGGCGGCCGGAAAATCGCCGAGGGCGGTCCGCTCGGCACCATCATCTACGGCTACGATGGCGGCACCGCGCGTCCGGCGTCCACGACCTTCCCGAACGGCCTGACCGCCGCCTATGAATACGACACGCTCGCGCGGGACGAGGCGCTGAAACGGATCACCTACCAAGTCGGCGCGACGCCGATCTCCGAATTTCTCTACGCGCGCGACGTTCCCCGGCGACGGATCGCCACGTGGAGCCAGCAGGCCGGCGCCCAGCCGGCCGCCGTGCACGCGTTCGGCTACGACGACGCGGACCAGCTGACGACCGACGCCGTGACCACGAGTGGCGCCAACACGGGCTCCTACTCCTATGCCTACGACCCGGCCGCCAACCGGCTGAGCGAGCAGATCAACGGCGCCACGACGGCGTTTTCCTACAACGCGCTCAACGAGCTGACCGCGCAGAGTCCCGACCCTCGCCCGGCCGCCACCTACCGCTGGGACGCCGCGAACCGCCTCGTGGAAGTGAGCGCCGGCAACCAATCCACGCAGTTCACCTACGACGGCCGGGGCCGCCGCGTCGCGATCCGCCAGCTGGTCAACGGCGCGGAAACTTACCTGCGGCGCTTCGTTTGGGATGGCAACCAGATCCGCGAGGAACGCAACGCCGCCGGCGGGGTGACGAAGCGGTATTTCCCCGACGGGGTGAAGGTCGAGACCGGTGCCGCGGCGGGCGCATACTTCTACGCGCGCGACCATCTCGGATCGGTCAGCGAGCTGGTGGACGCCGCCGGCAGCGTGCGCGCCCGCTACCGCTACGACCCCTTCGGCCGCGCCACGCGGACGGCGGGCGACCTGGATGCCGACTTCGGATTTGCCGGCATGTTCTGGTCGCCCGAGGCGGCGTTGAACCTCACCTACCACCGCGCCTACGACCCCGCCGCCGCTCGCTGGCTCTCTCGCGATCCGCTCCCGGACGCGGAAATGAAGCAGGGTCCGAACCTCTACGCCTACGTGCGAAATCATCCCGTCGGCTTGATCGACCCCCTCGGCCTCGAGGCTTGCTGCAAGGATGAGGAAGATGCCCTGGTGCGCGCGATCGACGCGCTGAACGACGAGATCGAGCGCGAGCTCAAAGACAACCTCTCGCGTTCGGCCCTCAACATCGGCATTTGCATCACGACGCCCTTTGCCTGCCTCAACAACCTCATCGGCACCAGCGCGGCGGATCTCTACTACGACGAACGCAGGAGTTTTGAAGACGCGGTGGTTCGCGCCGAGCACGACCTCGACAAGTGCAGGCGCGAGAGGTGCGGCAAACGACCGAACAAGTGCCCCGGGCGGGCCAAGTGATCCAACCGCTTTTCCTGCGTTGCGCGTGACCTTTCCCCGATGAATGCCCTTGCCTGTTTCCGGTGGTTTTTCGCCCCGGCGATCGTGACCGCCCTGCTCCCGGCCGGCTTGGCCCAGGCGCAGGTCTCGCAGTCCGTCTACGATGCCGCCGGCAATCCCCTTTCCCGCGCCGCCGCCACCACCGCGCCGCCGCTCATCCTGCGGCAGCCGGTCCAGCAGGTCGTCGAGCCGGGCCACGCCGCCACCTTCTCGGTGACCTTGGCGGACCCGCGCGGCGCGACGTTCCAGTGGAAGTTCAACGGCGCGAACCTCACCGGCGCGACCGGCGACAGCCTGCGCGTGGCCAACGTCGCCGCGGCCAACGAGGGCTCCTACACCGTGACGGTCACGAATGGCTCCGGCTCCGTGACCAGCGGCGGGGCGATGCTGTGGATCGATTCCGACGGCGACGGCCTGCCGGATACCTGGGAGATCGCCAACTTCGGCAATCTCGCGCAGAACGCGCTCGGCGACTTCGACGGCGATGGGGTCTCTAATCTCGACGAGTTCCTCCAGGGCACGGACCCGACCAACGCCGCCTCGCGCCGGGTGAAGCTCGCCGTCACGACGGCCGGCGGCGGAACGGTAATGGTCTCGCCGACGCGCGACACCTACGCGCCGGGCGAGACGGTCACGCTGACCGCGGTGCCGACGGCGCCTTATTCCTTCGACCATTGGAGCGGCGACCTCACCACGACGGCCACCACGGTCACGCTCACGCTGACGGCGAACAAGAGCGTGACGGCGACCTTTGGCTACACGCCTGCGCCGCCGGGACTCCTCGCGTGGTGGCGCGGCGAGACGGACGCGAGCGACCTGATCGGCGGGCACAATGGCGCGTTCTATTCGGGAACGACCGCGGTCAGCTCCACCGTGACCGCGGCCGGCCTCGTGGGCGGCGCGTTTTCCTTCGACGGCACCGTCCACGTCCGCGTGCCGGACGCGCCGGACCTGCGGCCGAGCACCTTCACCGTCGAGGCGTGGGTGTATCCCACGGTGCAGGACGGAAGCCAGCAGACGATCATCGCCCGCGGCTCGTCCACCGGCGCGGGAGAAGCCTGGAGCCTTTGCCTGACGAACGGCTACGCGGTGTTCTATTCCTCGCACGTTGGCTACAACGGAATCTACAATGGTCTGCAATCTGTCAATAACCCCTACCCCGTCCCGCTCAACCAGTGGACGCACTTGGCGGTCGTGGTGGACACCAATTCGTTTGGCTACACCAAGCGGCTCTACGTCAACGGCCTGCTCGGCGGCGCCCAGGCAAGCTTCCTCGGGGCGGTGGTCTATGACCCGGCGACCGTCCCGGTGACCATCGGCTCGGACTGGGACGCGGGCGCGAGCACCAACCGCTTTGCCGGCCTCGTGGACGAGGTCTCGCTCTACGGGCGCGTGCTGGGCGACGCCGAGATCGCCGCGGTGGTCGCCGCGGGCCGCGTGGGCAAGAGCGTGGCGCAACCGTATTTCACCACGCCCGCCCGCCTGCCCGACGCGGTGGCCGGGGACGCCTACGCGAACAGCTTCGCCGCGATGATCGGCACCGCGCCGTTCTCCTTCAGCGCAGCGCCGGCCGCCCTGCCGCCCGGCCTCTCCCTCGGCGAAAGCGGCGCCCTGGGCGGCGTGCCGACGGTGCCGGGCGAGTATCAGTTCACCGTGGTCGTGCGCGACGCGGCGGGGCGCTTCAACCAGCAGGCGTTTGCCCTCAGCGTGGGGGCACGCGTCGCGCCGCCCCTCGGAATGATCGGCTGGTGGCGGGCCGAGCCGGATGGCAGCGGCCTGGCGCGCGATCAGGTCGCCGGGCGGGACGGCACCTTCTATCGCAACGGCGTCGCGGTGCCTGGCACGGACGCGGCGGGGAAGGTCGGCCGCGCATTCCCCTTTGACGGCGCGCTGCATATCCGCGTGCCGGACACGGCGGAGCTGCGGCCCGCGCAGGTGTCGGGCGAGGCGTGGGTTTATCCCGTCGGCTATGGCGGCTACCAGAGCATCCTGGCCAAGGGATCGTCCACGGGCAGCGAGGACACTTGGTGGCTGGGCATCCTGAACGGCTACGCGCAGTTCTATTCCTGCCACACGAACAACTCGGGCAACTCGCTGACTGGCCCCAGCGTGCTTCCGCTCAACCAGTGGACGCACCTTGCCTTCACCTTCGACGGCTCGACCACGGTGCTCTACGTCAACGGCGTCGCCGTGAACTATCAGGTCGGCCTGGGATCGCTCGTCTATTCCCCCTCCGTGCCGTTCACCATCGGCGCGGACTGGAGCTCGGGCGCGCCCACGGATTTCTGCCAAGGCCGGGTGGACGAGGTCACGCTCTACGGCCGCGCCCTCAGCGCGCGGGAAATCGCGGCGCTCGCCGCCGCCGGCGCGGGGGGCAAGGCGCCCGCCGGCCCCTTCTCGGTGGACCTCGGGAATGCGGCGGCCGGCCGCGCGTTCGCGGGCAGCTTTTCCTTCGCGACCGGCGCGGCGCCCGTGACCTACTCGCTCGTCTCGGGCGCGCTGCCCCCCGGCCTCGTCCTCGCGGCGAACGGCACCCTGAGCGGAACCCCCGCCACGCGCGGCGCCTTCGCCTTCACCGTGCGCGCCACGGACGCCAACGGCATGTGGCAGGACCAGGTCGCCTCGGTGCGCGTTTACGTGCCCGCCAATCGGCCGCCGGGCTTGGTCTCATGGTATCGCGCGGAATCTAACGCCCTCGACGCCATCGGCGGCAACCACGGCGCGCTCGTCGGCTCGGCCGGCTACGGCGCGGGCAAGGTCGGCGCGGCCTTCTCGCTGAACGGCAGCACCGACTACGTCCAAATCCCGGACGCGCCCTCGCTGCGAACCGCTTCCGTCACGGTGGAAGCTTGGGTGACCACCCCGAACCCGGGCTCCCTCTCCTCCATCGTCGCCAAGACCGTGGGCACGGGACAACTCGACACCTGGACGCTCTACTACCTGCAGGGCAGCCTCTGCGCGGGGATCACCACGGCAAACGGCGGAGCCAGCCTCTCCTGCCCGTGGTCGCCCCAGCCGGGGCGCTGGTATCACTTGGCGCTCACCTACGACGCAGTGGCTTCCCAGCTCGCCCTCTACCTCGATGGCGTCCAGATGCGGACCGGCACGGCGACCGGCGCGCTCTCCCACGACAACCACCCTGTGCTCCTCGGCGCAGACATCGAGAACGAGTCGCCGGCCTACTTCCTCAACGGGAGGATCGACGAGGCCGCGATCTACGACCACGCGCTGACCGACGCGGAGATCGCCTCCATCTACGCCGCCGACCTCGCCGGCAAGGCCCTGCCCGGCCTCGGCGACAACGAGGACCTCGACGGCGACGGCCTCGCCAACGTGCTGGAATACGCGCTGGGCACCGATCCGGCCCGGTTCAGCCTGGCGCCGGCCGTGAGCATCCTTCGGAATCCCGACGGCAGCGTGCAGGGCCGGATTTCCTTCCTGCGCGACCCCGCCAAGACCGACCTGACCATCGTCGTGGAAAGCTCCGGCGACCTCATGGATTGGGTGCCCATCGCCACGAGCGTGAACGGCCTGCCCTTCACCGGCATCGCCACGGTCACCGGCGAGGTGGCCGGCAGCGCGCCGCGCATCGTCACCGTGATTGATCCCTACGCCGAAACATCGGCCGGCTTCGGACAGAGCTTCCTGCGCGTGCGAGCAGTCCGCTGAAGAGCGCGGCGCGGCGCGGTTCGCCGTTTTTACCAAACCTGGGCCAAAAGCGCCGTCCACCTTGGAAGTTAACCCTTCGCGGGGCCATCAGCTTCCGACCCGCGATGCATCATGCGCTCGACGTATTTGGCCAGCAGGTCGAACTCCAGGTTCACCAGATCGCCCTTCTGGAGGGTGCGCAGATTCGTGGACTTGCGCGTGTGCGGGATGATCCACGCGGTGAAGAAATCAGCCGCCGCGTCGGCCACGGTGAGGCTCACGCCATTCACGGCGATGCTGCCCTTGAAGGCCACGTAGCGAGAAAACTCCGCTGGCACCTCCACTTCCAGCCGGTGGTCATCGCCTTGCGGCTCCCACGCGCGCACCTTCGCGGCACAGTCGATGTGGCCCTGCACGAAATGACCGCCCAGGCGACCGTCGGCGCGCAGGGCGCGCTCCAGGTTCACCACGGAGTCGGGGCGCAGGCGGCCAAGGTTGGTGCGGTCGAGGGTTTCCTGTAGCAGGTCGAAGGTCAGCAGCTCGCTGCGATGCGCCGACACGGTGAGGCAGCAGCCATTGACCGCCACCGAGTCGCCGGTGTGGATGCCGCGCGCGACGCGCTCCGCCGTGACCTGGAGCTGGATGCCCCGGTCCGAGGAGCGCCTCAGCCAGGTAACGCGGGCGGTCTCCTCGACGAGTCCGGTAAACATTGCCGATTTTCGATTGCCGATTGCCAATTGAACGCAGGCTACAAGCGGAGGTCGGCCAATGCGCGACAGCCAATCGGCAATCGGAAATTGGAAATCGACAATTTGCTACTCCCGGGCCTTGGCGATGGCGGGGCGGCGGAGCTGCTCGATGAGGTCGCCCAGGATGGCGAGGCTCTCGAACTTCACCGGGTCGTATTTCTGCGCCTTGTCGGAGGAGGCGCTCAGGGAGGAGTCGGCGTCCTCGTCCTCGCCGCCGTCGCCGTCCCGCTGGGCGGAAGGCTTGTCCTTTTTCTTCGCGTCGGGCGACTCGATCTTGACGCGCTTGAGCTCGGGCTTCTCGACGTCCTCCAGGGGCAGGGCGAGCATCACGGGGTCGGGACGCTTGGCGGCGAGGCGCTGGGCCTTGCGCTCCTCGGTGCGCGCCTTGTCGGCGGCCGTCTCGGCGGTGCGGACGTCCTTGTTGAGCGACACGCGGTTGGCCGCGATGCGCTCCTTGGTGCGCGTCAGGTCGTCCTGCATGAAGCGGAACTCCAGGTCGGCCGCCACGCGCGTCGCCGACTTGGAGCGAAGCGAGGCAAGCTCGAAGGGGCGCGGGGAAAACTTCTCGTAGTCCGCCGGGCGCACCTCGTCGTAGGGCAGCGGGCCCTTGAGCGCGGACTCTCCCAGGTCGAGCGCGGCGTAGGGCGAGGGCAGCACCACGTCGCTTTCCACGCCGCGGAGTTGGGTGGACGCGCCGCTCACGCGGTAGAACTTCTGGATGGTGAGCTTGAGCGAGCCGGCATCGGCCTGCTTGAAGCCGAAAGGGTTCATGAAGCGGCCGACCTCGAGCATCGTTTGCACGGTGCCCTTGCCGAAGGTGGCACGGTCGCCCACGATCACGGCGCGGTTGTAGTCCTGGAGCGCGCCAGCGAAGATCTCGGAGGCGGAGGCGGACAGGTGCGAGGTGAGCACCACCAGCGGACCGGAGTAGAAGATGCTGGGATCGCGGTCAGACATCACGTTGACCTGCTTGTTGGCATCCTTGGACTGCACCACGGGGCCTTTCTTGATGAAGAGGCCGGTGAGGTTGATGGCTTCCTCCAGCGAGCCGCCGCCATTGCGGCGCAGGTCGATGACGAGGCCGGCGATGCCTTCCTTTTGAAGGCGGCCGATGAGGGCCTGCACGTCGCGGGTGGTGCTCTTGGCGTTGCGCGCGTTGCGCGAGCGCTCCATGTCCGCGTAGAAGGAGGGCAGCGTGAGGAAGCCCAGGCGCTGGATCTCGCCGGAATCAGGCATCTTCACCTCGATGATCTCGGCCTTGGCTTGCTGCTCGGTGAGCTTGACCTCGTCGCGCGTGATGTCGATGACCTTGCGCTTGCCGCCGGAGCCGGCGTCGGCCGGGATCACGGTGAGGCGGACCACGGTGCCCTTCTTGCCGCGGATCATTTCGACGACCTTGTCCAGGCGCATGTCCATGGTCTCGACGGGCTTGCCGTCCCGGCCCTGGGAGACGGAAAGGATGCGGTCATTGACCTTGAGCGTGCCTTCCATGGCGGCGGGGCCGCCGGGCACCAGCTCGGAAATCTTCGCGTAGCCGTCCTCGGAGCGAAGCAGCGCGCCGATGCCCACGAGCGACAGGCGCATGTTGATGTTGAAGGCCTCGGTGGCGGTCGGCGAGAGGTATTCTGAATGCGGGTCGTAGGTCAGCGCGAGCGCGTTGAGGAAGAAGTTCATCACGTCGTCGCGCGTCTGCTCGCGCAGGGAGCGCAGGAGGCGGTCGTAGCGCCGGTTGATGACATCGAGCGGCTTGTCGGTCTGGCTCTCGGCGACGGTCTCGGCGAGCATCTCGCCCTCGATGCGGGATGCCCAAAGCTGGTCCGCATCGGCCTCGTCCTTGGGCCAGGGCATCTTGGAGCGGTTCAGGTCCGTGGTGCGGTCGGACGTGAAGTCCCACTTCTGCTTCTTGAGCAGGTCCTTCACCTTGGCCACGCGGTCCTCGACGCGCTTCTTGTAGAGGTCGTAGATCGCGTAGGCCGGCTGGAGGTTGCCGAGCAGGATCTCGTCGTCGAGGACGGTGGAATACTTGCGCTCGAAGTCAGCCACGTCCTTCTGGGTAAAGAAGAGGTGGTTGTAATCGAGCGACTCCAGATAAGCCTTGAGCACCTGCTGGGAAACGGAGTCGTCCAGCGGCCGGCGGGTGTAGTGGCCCTGCTCGAGGAGCTTGCCCACGGCGATGGCGATCTGGCCGGGATCGGCCTCGGCGCGCGCAGGTGCGGCCGGAAGGATGGTGGCGAAGGCCAGGGCCGCGCCGCACAAGAGGGACCGCACATGGAAAAGGCTCATGAAGGGTGACAAACGGGCCACCAATAGACTGCCCCTTTCCGGGCCACAAAGCTTTTCCACCGTCAGAATGACGGATGGCAATCGCGGCGGGCCAGCCGCAGATCCACACGAGTCGGGAAGGCTCAGATCACCGAATCGGGCGTGCATCTCCAAGGCCGCCCTGGCGATGGGGAGAAGCCACAGATTAACGCAGATTTGAAGAGATTTGGGGAAACCGGGCCGAAGCAGCCTGTCGCAGGTCGTTGCCGTCCACGGTTCCGACTTGGATGAAAGTGGCCGAATCGGTCACCCCTAATCTCCTTAAATCCGCGTTAATCTGTGGTTTCTTCCGCGGTAACTCGTCGCCAGAAGGTTCGGTGACCTGCTCTCCAAGACAGGGATGCGCGTTGCACCACGGGTGGCTGGCGGTCCGGTGCGCGCGTGGATTTTCCTGCGCTTCCCTTCGTCCTGCGGCTGGCCTGGCGCGACTCGCGGCGCTCGCGCGGCCGGCTCGCGCTTTACGGGGCGGCGCTCACGCTGGGGGTGGCGTGCCTCGTGGCGGTGGGGTCGCTCTCGCGCTCGCTGGCGCGGGCGGTGGACCAGCAGGCGCGCACGCTGCTGGGAGCGGACCTCGTGCTCGAGTCGCGCCGCGCGTGGACGCCGGAGGGCGAGGCGTTCCTCGCCGGCCTGGGCGCGACGGAGACCACGCGGGAGACGGCCTTTTCCTCGATGGCCTTGTTCCCGAAGAGCGGCGGCACGCGCTTGGCGCAGGTGCGGGCCTTCGCGGGGCGGTTTCCGCTCCATGGGCGGCTGGACACGATGCCGCCGGAGGCGGTGTCGGCCTTCGCGGCGGGCCGCGGCGCGCTGGTGGAAGAGTAGATGATGCTACAGTTCGGCGCGGAGCCGGGCGACGTGGTCCGCATCGGCGGTCGCGACATTCCCATCGTGGGGACGCTGCGGCGCGTGCCGGGCGAGGCGGCGGTGTTCGCGGCGCTCGCCCCGCGGGTGCTGGTCCCGGCGGAGGAGCTGGACCCGGCGCTGCTGGAGCGTGGCTCGCTGGCGCGCTGGAAGGCGTATCTCTCCTTCCCCCGGCCGGAGGACGCGGCCGCGATTCTGCGCGGGAACAAGGCGCGCGTGGAGGAGCTGCGCCTGGACGCGACGGACCTGGAGCGCTCGAAGCGGCAGCTCGGGCGCGTGTTCGAGCAGGTGGCGGCATTCCTATCGCTCGTGG
>CALMOL010000073.1 GCA_937871685.1 uncultured Verrucomicrobiota bacterium | reverse complement strand
CAACTCGCAGAATGCTTGCCGACTTGACGAAGCGAGCGCCCAGATCGGAGTCGCGGAGATTCGCGCTTCCCAAAAGGAAAAACCACGAGGAAGCCCTTAAGTGAGTGCCATTCGGGTCAGGGTCAAATGGCGTTAAGATAAGGTCTGTTTCCTGAAGTTTGGGCGGTGGGGTCGGTTGCGGTGGGGCAGGCCGCCCATGGCGTGCCTTGGGCGGGTGAGCAGATGGAAGTTCTTGGGCCTTCGCTCGCGGGCGCGGGGCTCCTGGCGGCCGGGGCGCGCGGGCACCAGGTCAAGGGCCATGGCGCGCAGGAGAGCCGCAATGAGGGCGGCCTGCAGGCGTGGCCGGCCGCGCGCGGCGTGGATGGGCGCGGCGAAGCGCGCCAGCGCGTCCAGGCTGCCTTGGAAGGAGAGCCGTCCGAGGGGCGCCTTGTGCTCCAGGGCGGCGCGCTGCATGAGCGCGCGCACCAAGTTGTAGGCGATCAGGTGGACCTGGAGCTCGCGCTCCACGAGAGCCGGGCTTTTGCAGCGCAGCACATCCATGCCCAGGCGCGTCTTGAGCTCGCCAAAGCGCAACTCCACCTCCCAGCGCCGCAGGCAGAGCGCGCCCAGGGCAGCAGCGGGATAGGCCCCCGGGTCCAAAAGCGTGGTGGCCAAAACGAGGGTGCGCGTGCGAAAGCCCGGCGCCCCCACGCGCAGGCGCACCAAGCGCACCTTGAGCGTGGCCGGCAGGGCGGCGAACTCCTCGGCGCTCCAGGCGCGCGCGTCGCGCCGGGCCGGCCGGGGCCACTCCACCAGGCGCTCGCCAGCCCCCAGGCGCTGCCCGCGTCGGAAGTCGACTGAGCGCGCCTGGTGCAGGCGCGCCACCACGTCGGCCCCGCGCGCACGCACCAAGGCCAAGAGGCCGAAGGAGCAAAACGCACGGTCGGCTAAAAGCACCTCGCCCACCTGCACGCTGCGGGCCAAGAGCTGGCGGCGAAAGAGCGTGGCCTCGTGCTCGGGGCCGCCGAGGGCGGCCTCCAGGAGCGCTCCGCTGCCCAGGCAGAAGAGGCCCACCAGGCGCAGCCGCGGAAAGCCCAGGCCGGGCTTCTGGCTTGAGGGCTGCGGCCAGCGCGCCTGGTTGGCCGGCGTGTCGGGCAGGGACAGCGTGGTGCCGTCAAGCACCTTGACCACGCGCGCGTCCAGGCCCCGCTCGGCGGCCGGCACCCGCCGCTCCATGGCCCAGGCCAGATGCCGGCGGATCAGCCCCAAGGTGTCCGGCTCCAGGCGCGCGCGTGCTTGGCAGTAGGCGCTCGCGCTCAGAGGGGGCGCGTCCACCCCGGGCGCACCCGTGCCGGCCTGGCCCCAGCGCCACCACGCCTCCACGCGGCGCACGATGTCGCGGCAGCTCTTGCGCGCGCCGAGCACCTGGCAGACAAACGCCCAGAAGGTCACCCGCGGGCTGAAGACGCGCTCGCGGCTGTTGGGTCCGCTCTGCTGACAGGCCAAGAGCCGCTGTGGGAACAGCTCGCCACAGGCCGCGTAGAAGTCCTCCAGGCGCTCGGCGCGCCCCAAGTCCTCCACCAGCCGGCGTGAGCGCGCGCCGAAGACCAATGGGGCAAAGGCCTGCAAAAATGGCTCCGGCGCACTCATGCCCAAAACCTATGCCCACCCTCCAAACCTGCCTTATCTTAACGCCATTCGGGTCAGGCGGCAACTCTTGACAGTTTGGCCCTTATCCCGCTTGCACAGTCTCTAGGAACGAAGAGTTTCAACCTCCCTGAGAGCACCGCTGGAGCGAGATGTCATGAGTTGCCACCTGACCCGAATGGCACTCACTTAAGGCTTCTCTTCAGAAGTGGAGGGAGTCTTTTGCAAGCCTAGTAATTGCTGGCCCGTTTAGCTTGAAGCTGTAGCTCTGGCCAAGAGAAAGCCGGTTTCGCCGGGTAGATTACCGCGCTACGGAACGGAAGCCGTTCGAAGGGCTCATTGAGATCTTGCATCAGGCTGGCGCAAAGACCGTGCATCCAGAAGAAAGCGAGCTTAAGTGAGCGCCATTCCCGCCTGACCCCTTTTCTGCGATCGAATGGCATTTTGCGGAGGAAGCGGCAGCTGATGCAACGAGAAACCTGTTTCAATCAAGAGGCATCGAGGGAATTAGTATCACTTACACTCCGTAGACGACCAGATACATGCATACACCATTTGTGGGCGCCTATTGGACAAGCAGAAGAGAAACAAAAGAGAGATGCGCACGGCGTGTTGCAGAGTTCTTTGGGCGCATTCAAATGATTCCTGACCTTGCCTGTTGGTTCACAAAGGGGGGGTCGACCAAAGTTGCCATTAGACTACCAGTTCCTGCAAATGCTGAGGGCATACTTCCTTTCTTAAAAACAAATAATCGCGATACTGACGGCTCTGCTATTGCGGAACTTGGCTTTAGCCTCAATCTTTGGAATGGGAGATCCACGTCTCTTTCCGTTACGTGCGGCGCCTTCTCTCCTGTCATCCGAAATGCAATCGTGCTGAACTTGCCTACGGCTGCTGAAGTTGAAGCGAAAGACCTTATGGACATGAGATCATTGTTGGAAGCTGTCATCGATATCTGGGAACCGGACCAAGCAGTGGCTACGTCGTTTCAATTAATGGCAGATAGAGGTGGAGGGATGCCATGGCAGACAAAAGGATGGTTTAACTACGGTAAGAACGAAGGCGTAATCGCTAACTAAAATGAGGCAACATGAGGCAACCGGTAGTGCTGCCAAGAAAAGAAAGGGGTCAAAAAAGAAAGGTGTCAGAATCGAATGGCACTCACTTAAGAGCCGGCCGGCGAGGTCTTGGAGCGTTTGCCGCGGTGGGCCAGCTCGCGCATCTGGGAGCGCGGCTGGGTCATGAGCTGGTAGGTCTTGGGCCTTCGCTTGACGCTGCGCGGCTCGTGGCGGTCGCGAGATCGGACCTCAACGAATCCTTATTCTTCTGGTTACCGGGAGAGCCAAATAGACAAATGGTCTGAAATGTCCACGGCAGACCCATTTAAAAAATAGTTGTGCAGGCTGTCAAATATACGCCATGAAAATCACTTATTCGGATCCTCCTATAAGCGATGGTGACCTCGGAGCTCTGCAAGCGCGCCTTGGCACGTCTTTGCCCACACCCTACCTAAACTTCTTGAGAAGATCGAACGGAGGTCTGCCAGAGCCTGCCGGATTCAACGTCGGGGATGAAGGGTTTTATTTGAGTTTCTTATATTCCGTCGGTGATTCTGATATGAGCATCGACCGATGCATTAGCCTTCTTCCATATTCGCTCCCCAAGCCTTGGCTGCCTATCGGCCGAGAAAACTCCGGCGTGCTAGGCATCAATTGCAAGACGGGCGAGATTGGGGTCGTGCTTTGGGACTGGATCGGCGAAGATGGAATCGTCCGTCCCGAGGACATCATGTCGGTTGCCACAGATTTCGACAGTTTTGCAGATTTACTCGGTAAATAAGGGATAAAGGCCGATAGGTGTCATACCAACTGGCGGTAGTGCTGTCCATCTTGTTGAGGGAAAGAGAGGAAAAGGGGGAAAAGTGCCCCGCCAATTGGGGAAAGGGGTCAGGCGGCAACTCTTGACACTTCGAGGCTGAGGGTGCAGACTCAGCCATGCCCCGCCAGTTGCGCCTGGAGTTCGCCGGGGCGTTCTACCACGTGATGGCGCGCGGGGACCGGCGCGAGGCGATCTTTGCCGACGACCTGGATCGGCAGGTCTTCCTGCGCACGCTGGGGGAGACCTGCGAGCGCACGGGTTGGCGGGTGCACGCGTGGGTGCTGATGGGCAACCACTACCACCTGCTCTTGGAAACCCCGGAGCCCAACCTGGTGGCCGGCATGCAGTGGCTGCAGAACACCTACACGCGCCGCTTCAACGTGCGCCACCGGCTGTGGGGCCACCTCTTTGGCGGGCGCTACAAGGCGCAGCTGGTCGAGGGTGGCCAAGAAGCGATGCCCGAGCCAGTGGCCAGCGCCCACGAGGGCAACGACTACTTCCTGGCCGTGCTCGACTACATCCACCTCAACCCGGTTCGCGCCAGGATGGTTCGCATCGGCGAAGGCAATGGCCTCTTGAGCTACCCGTGGAGCAGCCTGGCCCAGGGCTACGCGCGGCCGACGCGCCAGCGTCCCGCCTGGCTGGAGACCAGCGCTGCTCTTGCAGCCATCGGGCAGCGCGACCATCCCAAAGGACGCCGCGTCTTCGTGGAACGGCTGGAGGCGCGCGTGCAGGCGGAGGGCGCCCGCGCGGCGGGCAACGCGCTGCCCGACGGCCAAACGCTCAACGCCACCCTGGAGCGGGGGTGGTATTTTGGGTCCCAAGCGTTCCGCGAGCGCGCGCTGGAGATGGCCAAGGCCCTTGGCCACGCGCTGGGCCGCAGGCGCGAGAGCTACGAGGGTGCAAAGGTGCAGCGCGCGCACGGCCAGGGCGAGGCCGAGCGCCTGCTGATCGCGGCCGTGGCGGCCTTGGGGATGAGGGAGGAGGAGCTAGCCAGCCGCCCGCGCGGGGACCGGCGCGCGGGGTTGGTAGCGGGCCTACTGCGCCGACGCGCCACGGTGAGCCTGGCGTGGGTAGCCGGGCGGCTTGGCCTGCGCAACGCGGCCAACGCGGCACAGGCCATCCGGCGCGCCGAGGCGGAGGCCACCGCCCAGCCCGAGACGAGGCGCCTGCGCCAGCGGCTAGAGCAATTGTCATGAGTTGCCGCCTGACCCGAATGGCGCTTCGAGTTGGTGCAACCTAGAATGGGGCCCCTCGATTGGGCGGCATGCCGTCAGTGCTTTTGATCTTAATCTATGCATTTTGAAGACCTGTCACCCTACAGTTACGAATTACCTCGTCCCCTACCCAATGTGTGGAACGTGGGCTGGTTATGGAAAGATGTGGAATATTGTAGAGGTCACGTGCCAGGACTAGAGGATGCACTTAAACGCTGGGCAGTTGGTGCTGCGGCAAACCGGATGCGCGGCTATGAACTTTGTCGATTTTGCCCACCTAGCGGATATGCTCAGATAAACTGCGATTGGAGAGGTGAGACATTGTGGCTTGGATCATATGAGATTTGGATACCAGACGGACAAGGAGGTATATTTGCTGCACCGAACCTCATTGTTCACTACGTAGGGAGTCACAGGTATGCACCGCCATCGCAGTTCATTGAGGCCGTTCTTAAGCCAATACCCGATGATTGGGATGCCGAAGCAACAGCAGCTAAATTGATCGAAGCTGCGTTTGCACAGTCAACAGCGCCCGAAATGTAACAGAAGGGGTCAGCAATGAATGGCACTAACTTAAGGGTCGGCGGAGAGGGCTGGCTTCTGGAAGCGGGCATG
>CALMOL010000072.1 GCA_937871685.1 uncultured Verrucomicrobiota bacterium | reverse complement strand
GCCCCGGCGGGCTGCGCGGCGAGCTTCTCGGCGGCGGCCCACGCGGCGGCGCGCGACTCCGCTGGCGGCAGGGCGCGGGTCACGATGCCCAACTCCACGGCCCGGGCGGCGTCGAAGGGCTCGCCCAGCAGCAGCAGCTCGGCCGCGCGCGCGGGGCCGGCGAGGCGCGGCAGGAGCAGCGAGGAGGCCGCCTCGGGCACGAGGCCGAGCGAGACGAAGGGAAGCTGGAAACGCGCGTCGGTCCCCGCATAGACGAGGTCGCAGTGCAGCAGCGCCGTGGTGCCGATCCCGACGGCCACGCCGCGCACATGGGCCACGATCGGCTTTTCCACGCCGACGAGCGCGTGGAGGAACGTAAAGATCGCGCCGAGGTCAGCCACGCCACCGGCCGCGGCGGCAAAGTCGGCGAGGTCGTTGCCCGCCGTGAAGCAGTCGGCCGTGCCCTCCAGGAAGATGACGCGCGCCTTGGCATCCTCATGCGCGGCGCTTAGACCCTCGGTGAGCGCGCCATACATCGGCAGCGTGAGGGCGTTCTTTTTCTCCGGGCGGTTGAGCGCGAGGCGGAAGATGGGGCCGTGAGCTTCGGCGAGGATAAGGGACATGAGGAGGGGAAGGTTTAGGCTTCAGGCATCAGGCTTCAAGGAAAGGATCGAAAGGGAGAAGGCCGGGGGCGCGCATAATCATCGAGCGGTTTGGCCCAATGGGGCGACCCTGCCTTTCGGCTTTCCTTTCTTTCGGCCCTTCCTTGGAGCTTGATGCTTGAAGCTTAGATCTTCCTCGTCGCGAGGAGGTCGCGGATCTCGGTGAGCAGCTTCACGTCGGCCGGCACCTCGGGCGGCGGCGCGGGAGCCTCCTCCTGCTTGCGCTTCAGCTTGTTGAACGCCTTGACCACCAGGAAGATCACGAAGGCGACGAGCAGGAAGTTGAAGCAGATCTGGAGGAAGTTGCCGTAGCGGATCGCCACTTCGGCCACGTCCTTGCCCGCAGCGTCCTTCGTGGCGGGGGTAAGGACGTATTTGAGGAATGTGAAGTCCACGCCGCCGATGACTTTGCCCAGCGGCGGCATGATGACGTCCTCGACGAGCGAGGTGACGATTTTGCCGAAGGCCGCGCCGATGATCACGCCCACGGCAAGGTCAACGACGTTGCCCTTCGAGATGAAGGTCTTGAATTCCTGGATGAAGCTCATGGGAAGGAAGGCCGAGACGGACCGAGAGGATGGAAGATGGAAGATGGCAGGGAGCCTTCCTCGCGTTTGGAACGGCGCCGATGGTTAGCACGCCCCCGGCCATCTTCCATCTTCCATCCTCTCGGTCCGTCTCGGTTTCAGAGCCCGCGGTCGAGCGATCGGTATTGGATGGCCTCGGCCAGGTGCATGGAGGAAATCCCATCCGCCCCCTCCAGGTCGGCGATGGTGCGGGCGACCTTGAGGATGCGGTCGTGGGCGCGGGCGCTCAGGCCGTGGTCGCTCATCGCCATGCGCAGCAGCTCGGCGCCATCGGCGTCGGGACGGCACCAGCGGCGGAGTTGCGGGGGGCGGAGGCGGGCGTTGGGCACGTTGCCGTTCCGCGCGAGCTGGCGGGCGCGGCATGCTCCCACGCGGGCGCGCACCGCGGCGGAGGGCTCGGCCGGCTCGTCGCGCGAGAGCTCGCGGTATTCGACGGCCGGCACCTCGACGTGGAGGTCCATCCGGTCGAGCAGCGGGCCGGAGATGCGGGCGCGATAGCGCTGGATCTGCGTGGAGCTACAGCGGCAGGGCTTGCGCGTGTCCCCGTAGTGGCCGCACGGGCACGGGTTCATCGCCGCCACGAGCATGAACTCGGCCGGGAAGGTCATCGAGCCGGCGGCGCGGGAGATGGTGATCCGCCCGTCCTCCAGCGGCTGGCGCAGCGACTCGAGCGCGGCGCGGGAGTATTCCGGCAGCTCATCGAGGAAGAGCACGCCGTGGTGCGCGAGGCTCACCTCGCCGGGCGTGGGATTCTGCGTGCCCCCGAGCAGGCCGGCGTTGGAAACCGAGGAATGCGGGGCGCGAAAGGATCGGGTCGCCCGGAGCGACTCGCCCGCGCCGAGCAGGCCGCAGACGGAATGGATCTTTGTGGTCTCCAGCGCCTCTTCGAGCGTGAGCGGCGGGAGAACGCCGGGCAGGCGCTTGGCGAGCATCGACTTTCCCGAGCCCGGCGGGCCGATGAGCAGGACGTTGTGCCCGCCGGCCGCGGCGACCTCCAGGGCGCGCTTCACGTGGGCGTTGCCGCGCACATCAGAGAAGTCGGCCTCGTATTCCTCGCGCCGCCGGGCAAAAATCTCGGCCACGTTCACCCGCATCGGCCTCAGCTCGCGCACCGCGGCCAGCGACTCGAAGCATTCCCGCAGGCTGCGCACGCCATACACTTCCAGGCCCTCGACGACGGCGGCCTCGGCCGCGTTGGCCTCCGGCACGTAGAGCGCCTTCCACCCCTCGGCGCGGGCGCGCAGGGCGATCGGGAGCACCCCTTTCACGGAGCGCACGGCCCCCGTGAGGGCCAGTTCGCCGACGAAGGCCCGGCCCTCGATCAGGCGCGGGTCCATCTCGTGGGTGATCGCGACCATGCCCAGGGCGATGGGCAAGTCGAAGCTGGGCCCCTCTTTCTTCACATCGGCGGGCGCCAGGTTCACGGTGACGTGCTCCCGGGGCCAATGGTAGCCGGAATTGGAGATCGCCGTGATCACCCGGTCGCGGCTCTCCTTCACGGCGGTGTCCGGCAGGCCGACCACCACGATCTTGGGTTGCTGCGACTTGGCCGTGTTGACCTCAATCTCCACCGGATGAGCTTCCACGCCGGTGACGGAGGACGAAATGACTCGCGCAAACATGGCTCAGTGCGTCAAATCGGCGCAAGTCCACGGCCCCTCGCACCAGCGATCCAGCAGACCTTGCCCTTCTAACGTGTCAAGCCCTGGGCTTGGCGACGAGAAAGCCGCCGGCTTGTGAAACTTTTCACGAGCCGGGAGCGTGACGAGTATGAAACGTGCTCCCCAAGGGCAATCCACGACGAGAGCACCGAAACATTACCTAGCAACCACAAAAAATGGGAGCCGAAGACAGCGATAGCGGAATCAAAATTTACCTGCGGGAGATCGGACAGATCCCCCTCCTCACGCCGGCCGACGAGGTGACCCTCGCCGCGCGCATCAAGCGTGGCGACAAGGACGCGCGCGACCTCATGATCAAGTCGAACCTTCGACTGGTCGTGAAGATCGCGCACGACTACGCCAACCTCGGCCTGCCTCTGCTGGACCTCATCTCCGAGGGCAACATCGGCCTCATGAAGGCCGTGGAGCGCTTCGATCCCGCCAAGGGCGGCAAGCTCTCCACCTACGCCGCGTGGTGGATCAAGCAGTCCATCAAGCGCGCCCTGGCCAACCAGTCCAAGACCATCCGCCTGCCGGTGCATCTCGTGGACAAGATCTCCAAGATGCGCCGCGTCGCCCTGCAGATGTCCGAGGAACTCGGCCGCGAGCCCACCGACGACGAGCTTGCCGAGGAAATCGGCCTCGCCTCCGGCAAGATCTCGCAGCTCAAGACCGTGTCCATCCGGCCGGCCTCGCTCGACGCGCCCATCTCCGATGACGATTCCACCGAGTTCGGCGAGATCGTCGGCGACGAGGACGCCCAGACGCCCTTTGAGTTGCTGCGCGACAAGAACCTCAAGGACGAGCTCGACGGCCTGCTCGACGTGCTCGACGAGCGCGAGAAGAAGATCATCTTTTCCCGCTTCGGCCTCGATGGCGGCAAGCCCAAGACCTTGGAGGAGGTCGGCAAGAAGTTTGGCGTCACGCGCGAGCGCATCCGCCAGCTTCAGAACATCGCGCTCTCCAAGCTCAAGCGCGCCCTCCAGAAGAAGGAGCGCCCGAGCGACATGTTCCAGGAAGTCGCCTGAGCGTCTCCGTCGGATCTCGATTCAACGCGCGGGAGCCCTCGGCTTCCGCGCGTTTTCTTTGCCCTGGCCGGCGGCACCGGGACGGTTCCGGCCCCCAGCCCGCCTTCGCATACCGTCCCCGCCGCCGGAGACGCGGCGGTCCGGGCCGGCGACCGAGCGAAGCGATGCCACCGGCTTTCATGCTGACGGCCGGAGCATCCACAGGCGTGCCGGCCCTCACACCAGAAGCCGCTTGAGTCCTCGAACCGTGGAAGTTGCCCTCGTGAGACTTGCGCAGGACTCTCGCGAGAGTTCGGAGGCATCCTGCGCAGGACGAAACTCGTCCTGCGCAGGACGGTTTTGATCCTGCGCAGGATCATTTTGGTCCTGTGCAGGGTCTCGCCCAAGTCTCCGCAGGATTGAAACGATCCTGCGCAGGATCTCCCAGGACTCTGCGCAGGACGAAATCCGTCCTGCGCAGGATCAAAACCGTCCTGTGCAGGACCTCGCCCAAGCCTGCGCAGGATGAAGGCCGTCCTGTGCAGGACCAAGCCCAAGTCTTCGGCGGAAGCCTGGGCGGCACCATCGGCTGCCCTGCACCAGGGGGATTGCTGCCCGCTGCCTCGCGCTGCCAAGATTGGTCGCGGAGCTTGGACCGGAAGTTCGCGTGAGGCCGGGCGCCATCTTCCGAGAGGCACCACCTAAGTGACTACGAGAAAGAACGTCGGTAGGAAGGTGCGGGCCTCCAGAAGCGGGCACCGAGATATTTGTTCGTAGTCACTTAGGTCGAGACGCCCTACACCGTTTTTCAGGAGAGTTGAGCGAGGAACGCTCTGGGAGACGGGTAGCGCGGGCGGGGCGCTCGCGCTACCCGTTCCCTCCTGCATTCGCTCAACCCCACTGAAAACTGGTGTAGTTGTAGAGGCGGCTCTGTCCGCGGATGCGGACGTGCCGCCTCAATTTTTCTCTCGGGTGGTCGCAGTCGGCGAGCCTGCGCGGGCGGCGGCCACCCGGGAAAATTCCACAGGCGGCACGTCCGCATTCGCGGACAGAGCCGCCTCTACAACCCTCCGGCTCCGGGATCACGCCGCCTCGACCGCCGCCGTGGCCGCGGCTGGAGGCGTGGCGTGCTCCTTGGGCAGGATGAGGACGAGGGCGGACGCGAGCGCGAGGAGGACGAGATTGATCACGCAGGTGAGGCCGAAGCCGTGCGCGTAGTCGTCCGGGCCGGGCGTCGGCGGCAGGAAGGAGATCACGATCGACCCGATCACGGCCACGCCGATGGCGTGCGCGATCTGCTGGGCCGTGGAGAGCACGCCCGAGGCCGCGCCGGCATTCGCGTGGCGGATGCCGCCGAGCACGGTGTTGAACAACGGCCCGATCATGAACCCGCGTCCCACGCCGTAGAGCGCGAGGGCCGCCTCGAACGCGAACCCCACGCCGACATTGGCCAAGCGCAGCCCGAGCAGCATCGCCAAGCCGAGCCCCGAGATCGCCGCGCCGAGGTGCAGCGTGCCGCGTCCCAGGCGCGAGCTCACCTTGCTGGAGAAGGACGAGCCGGCGAGGAAGAACGCGGAGAACGGCACCAGCGCCAGGCCCGCCTGCGTGGCCGTGAGATGGAGCGCGAGCTGAAAGTAGAGCGTCAGCATGAACAGCATCGACGCGTGCCCGGCGAAGTAGGACACGGTCACGCCCAGGCCCGCGACAAAGGCGCGGTCCTGGAAGAGCGCCGGCTCCACGAGCACGGCGTCCGCGCCCAGCCGCGCGGACTTGCGCTGCTCAAACTTGTAGAAGGCCCACAGCGCGGGGATCGCCGCGGCGAGCATGACGAAGGCCCACGCGGGCCACGACTGCTCGCGGCCCTCCACCATCGGGAAGCACAGCAGGAACAAGCCGAGCGTGATCAGCGCGGTGCCGCCGAGGTCCAGCTTGCGCGCGACGCCCGAGCGGGACTCCGGCAGGAGGCGCGACGCCGCCCAGATCGCCAGGGCGCCGACGGGCACGTTGATCAGGAACACGGCGCGCCAGCCGAAGCCGAGGAGGTTGGCGTCCACGAGGAAGCCGCCGCCCATCTGCCCGAGGATCGAGCCGAGGCCCAGCGCGACCCCGAAGGCGGAGAAGGCCGCCCGCTTCTCCGCGCCGGTGAAGAGCACCTGGATGTAGGCCAGCGTCTGCGGAAACATCAGCGCCGCCGCCGCGCCCTGCACCACGCGCCAGAAGACGAGCAGGTTGGCCGTCGGCGCGAAGCCGCAGAGGACCGAGACGAGCGTAAATGAGCCCATTCCGAGGAGGAAAAGCCGCCGCCGGCCGAAGATATCCCCCAGACGCCCACCGGTGATGAGGCACACCGCGTAGGCCAGCCCATAGCCGGCCACCACGAGTTGGATCTGTGCGAAAGTTGCGCCCAGGCCCGCGCGGATTGCCGGGATGGAGACGTTGACGATGAAAAGGTCCGCGACGCCGAGGAAGGGTCCGACGAGCGCGACCACCAAGCAGAGCCAGCGACGAAGGGAATCAGGCGGGGAAGCCGCGGCCGTAGGCTTCACGAGTGGAGTCGGCGAGGAAAGCAGGGTCGATGCGCTCAATGTCTTCCAAAACAACCCCAACGGCTCCATAAGAGAAATAACATCTTCCTCTTGCGGCGATAGGAACGTCTTATGATAGGATCGCCGGCATGGAGCTGCGCCACCTCCGCTACTTCCTCGCCGTGTCCGACGAGCGCGGGTTCACGCGAGCGGCGGAGCGATTGAAGGTCGCGCAGCCGGCGGTGAGCGCGCAGGTGCGCGATCTGGAGGAGGAACTGGGCGTGCGCCTCCTCCTGCGCGACAGCCACCACGTCGAGCTGACCGCGGCGGGCGAGGTGTTCGCCGAGGGCGCGCGCATCCTCCTGCAAGACCTAGACGGTCTCGTAGAGCGCGCGCGGCAAAAGAGCCGCGGCGTAATGCGGCGGCTGGCGGTTGGTTTCATCGGCTCGCAAAGCCACGAGTGGATGCCCTCCGTGCTGCGCGGATTCCGGCAGAAGTTTCCCGACGTGGAATTGAGCCTCACGGAGATCGTGCCCTCGCAGCAGCTCGAGGCGCTGCTGGCTCGGCGGCTGGACGTGGGATTCATCGGTCCGATCTTCGGGCGCCTGCCGGCTGGCCTGCAGGTGACCGCGTTCGCCGAGGAGACCGCACTCGCGGGGCTGCCGAGCGATCACCCGCTGGCGCGTCGGCGCACGCTGCCGTGGAGCGCCTTGCGGGACGAGTCATTCATTCTGACGTCGAGCCAGAACTCGCCCGCGTGGCGGGAATGGGTGCGGAAGCGCTGCCACGAGGCGGGCTTCTCTCTGCGCGTGGTGCAGGAGGTGGACCGGGCGCGGACCGGCGTGCAATACGTGGCGGCCGGCTTCGGCGTCTCAGTCTTCGCCGAGCACATCACGCGGCAGCCGGCGCCGGGCGTGATCTTCGTGCCGCTGCGCCCGGCCGAGCCGAAGATCCGTTACGGCGTCGCTTGGCGCCGCGGCGCGGTGCCCGAGGCGGTGCGACAGTTTCTGCAATACACCCAGGACACCTTCGCCCAGAAGGCGGCGGAAGGCAGCTCCGGCGTGAGTGAGGGCGGCACGCGGAACCGCGGGAGGTAGGGCGGATCGATTCGCTTGGGCGGCGCTGGTCGATTTGCATCCCGGCCCCCAGCGACCTCGGGCTCTCGATTCCGACAATCCTTCAAGGCCGGACGCCCACCCCAGGGAATCGGGCAGTTTTGATCTGCAGGCAGGCGAGTTTCCTCCCGTTCCCGACGGCACCCATTCACGCCCAGAAGAAAACTCCTCCAAAGCTGGAGGAAAAGCCTCTGAGGTCAGAGGTCCCCACCTCTGAGTTCAGAGGAGTTTGCTCTGACCTCAGAGCTCGGAGCGCTGAACTCAGAGGCAGGACCGCTGAGTTCAGAGGGGGTGGCCTCTGAACTCAGCACTCCGACCTCTGACCTCAGAGGAGGGCACCGCTGAACTCAGAGCAAAGCCCTCTGAGTTCAGAGCAAAGCCCTCTGAGTTCAGAGCAAAGTGGTCTGAACTCAGCGGTCACCCCCTCTGGACTCAGAGCCATACCCCTCTGACCTCAGAGCAAAGACCTCTGAACTCAGAGGGGGGACCTCTGAACTCAGGGGGGGTGCCTCTGAGGTCAGCGGGGGTCACCTCTGAGGTCAGAAGGGGGAACCTCTGAACTTGGGCGAAGATTGCCGGCTCATCGGCAATTCGACTGCCCGCTGAGCCACGAGAAGGGTCGCTCCCGCCCGCAGCATGAAAGGTCTTCCAGGTTTTGAGTGGACGCGGAAAAGAATCTGTCGCTCCGCAACACGGCCGAAAACACCGATAACTTGCTTGGCGCACCATCAGCTGGAAACCGGCTCAAAGGTGGACGCCGAGCTTTTCCTCCAGGTGCCGCATCATGGCGGTGTGGTCGGCGCCCGGCCCGAGAAACTCGGCCGCGGCGGCGATGGCCTCGACGGTGGGCGCGCCGACCGGGAGGTCGAGGCCGAGCTGGGCGGCTAGTTCCAGCGCCGTGCGCACGTCCTTGAGCTGGAGGTCCAGGCCGAAGCCGGACGCGTAGGAGCCGGACAGAACGAACTGATTGAGCTTGTTCTCGGTGGTGTTGTTGCGGCCGGTGGAGCCGTTGAGAATCTCGACCATCAACGCCGGGTCGAGGCCGAACTTCTTGCCGACGAGCAGCGCTTCCATCGCGGCAACCATGCCGGCGGCGGAGACGAGGTTGTTCAGCGCCTTCATGGCCTGGCCGGAGCCGAGCCGGCCGGTGCGGAAGATCTTGCGGCCCATCGCTCCGAGGATCGGGAGGGCGCGCTTCACGGCGGCCGGGTCGTCGCTGCCGACCATGATTGCCAGCTCGCCGGTCTTGGCCTTCGGCACGCCGCCAGACACGGGGGCATCAACCAGGGCGATCCCGCGCTCCTTCAAGGCCGCGCCCAACTCGGCCGTGCCCTGCGGCGAAGACGAGCTCATGTCGATCTGCAGCGAGCCGGCCGGGAGCGTGGTGGCCACGCCGTTCTCACCGAGCACGGCGGCGCGGACGACCTGAACGTTCGGCAGCATGGTGATCACCACGCCGGCGCGACGGCCGACTTCCGCGGGAGAACCGGCCCGCTCCGCGCCGAACGCGGCCGCCTCGTCGAGCGCCGCGGGGGTCATGTCGAAGGCGACCACGGAATGGCCGGCCTCGCAGAGCCGGCGCGCCATCGGCAAGCCCATCTTCCCGAGGCCGACGAATCCAATCGTCTCGCGCTGACCAGCGGCATCCGCGGGGGCGCTCATGACTTCGGCGCGGGGACGGGCTGGCCCGACATGATGCCTTCCTCGCGGAAGACCTCGCGGGCCACGCGCAGCGAGTCGATCGCCGCGGGCACGCCGCAGTAGATCGCGGTTTGGAGGAACACCTCGACGATCTCCTCGGGCGTCAGGCCGTTGCGGAGCGCGCCGCGGACATGAAGCTTCAGCTCGTGCGGCCGGTTCAAGGCCGTGATCATGGCGAGGTTGAGGAGACTGCGGGTCTTGCGCGGCAGGCCGGGGCGGGTCCAGACCTTCCCCCAGCAATACTCGGTAACGAGTTCCTGCATGGGCATGGAGAGCGCGTCGGCGTCAGCCAGCGCGCGGTCCACGTATTCGGGGCCGAGCACCTCACGGCGCACGGCCAAGCCTTCCTCGAAGAGGCGGGAACGTTCGGGTGGAGTTGGTTCAGGCATAAAAAGGGGCGCTGCGGTTGGCCTTCCTCGGTTTCTCTAAACTTCCGGCGACGTCATTCGCTGTTTGGTGAGCGCCAACGGCGCGCCCTCATACCAGCCTGGGGCAACGCCCCAGGAATGGTGGAAAGGCGCATTGAGGGCTGAAAGCCCGACTCATTTTGGCGAGCGATCCGATTGGGCGGGCTTTCAGCCCTTGGAGGACCGAACGCCAGATTCCTGGGGCGTTGCCCCAGGCTGGTATGGGGTCGCGCCGTTGGTGCTTCGCTCGTCGTCACTTCATCCCCGGCATGCCCAGCCAGCGTGGCAAGCACAGGGTGAGGTCGGGCCAGTAGGTCACGATGACGAGGAAGACCATCATCGTCATCAGCCACGGCATCACGGCTTTCGTGAGCTCGGTTATTCCTAATCGAGATATCCCCGAGGCCACATAGAGATTCAGACCGACCGGCGGATGGCAGAGGCCGACCTCCATGTTGGCGTCGATCAGGATGCCGAGGTGCACCGGGTTGATTCCCAGCTTCATGGCCGCGGGGTAAAGGATCGGAGCCATGATCAGGATGATCGAGGACGGCTCCATGAAGTTGCCGGCGATGAGCAGCAGCACGTTCGCGATCAGCAGGAACTCCACCCAGCCCAGCTTCTTGTCCAAGATCCAGCCGGCCAGCGCCTGGGGGATGTTCTCGTTGGTGAGGATGAACGAGAACAGCGCGGCGTTCGTCACGATGTAGAGCAGCATCGCGCTCATGTTGGCCGACTGAAGCAGGACCTTTTTCAGGTCGCTGAGCGGCATCGCCTTGTAGACGAACACCGAGATGATGAACGCATACACGGCGCTCATGGCGGCGGCCTCCGTCGCGGTGAAGATGCCGGTGTAGATGCCGCCGATGATGATCACGACGAGCATCAGCCCCCAGATCGAGTCGTAGAACGCCCGCCACGCCTGCCACCAGCTCGCCCGGGGCAGGCGCGGATAGTTGTGCTTCTTCGCCAGATACCAGGTGACCACGCAAAGCATCACCGTCAGAAGGGTGCCGGGGATGAGGCCGGCGATGAACAGCGCGCCAATCGAGGTGCCGGTGGCAACGGCATAGACCACCTTCGGGATGGAAGGCAGCATCAGGATGCCGAGGGAGCCGGCGACCGTGATCACGCCGGCGCCGAAACGCATCGGGTAGCCCGCCTTGACCATCTCCGGCAGGATGATGGAGCCGATGGCGACCACCGTGGCGACGCTCGATCCGCAGACCAGCGCGAACATGGCGCAGGCCACCACGCCGGCCAGCGCGAGGCCGCCATACCAGTGGCCCACCATCGCGGTGGCGAACTTGATCATGCGCGCCGCGACTCCGCCATACGTCAGGAAGTTCCCCGCCAGAATGAAGAACGGGATCGCCATGATCTCGAACTTCTCGATGCCGGTGAACAGCTTGAGCGCCACCGACTCGATGGGAATCTGCGTGAAGACGAACAGGAACGACAGCACCGTCAGGCCGAGCGAGATGCTGATCGGCATCCCGGTCAGCATGAGCGCGATCAGCAGGGCGAAAAGGATCGCGCTATTCATGGGCGTTTCGGGTCCTCCGGCTTGTTGACGGGTTCCGGGTGGATCGGGTCATGCATCTGCGGGATGATGGGGAGGTTCTCGGTCTCCTCCATTCCGCCGACGTGCGCGTGGTCGTGGCGCGGGAGCTCGCCCGTCTTCCAGAACGCCCAGGCCACCTGGAGGAAGCGGAAGCACATGAGGTAGGAGCCCAGCGGGATCGCCAGATAAACGATCCAGACCGGCCACTCGAGGTCCGGGGTCGTCTGGGAGGTGCTCGAGAGCTGATAAACGAAGCGCGCCCCGAAGGTGCCGACGGTGGCCGTGAAGCCCGCGCCGGCCAGCAGCCCGAAGAGGACGAACCCCTTGCGGACCGGGGCCTTCATCCGGTTGATGATCACGTCCACGCCGACGTGGATCCCGGTGCGCACGCCGTAGGCGGCGCCGAACTTCGCCATCCAGACGAACATGTAGATGCAGAGCTCCTGCGCCCAGCTCATGTGAATATACTTCAGCATGAAATCCTGGACGTAGGGGATCGCGTAGCCGGAGGCGTAGCGATGGACGACCGAGGCGAAAATCACCAGGGTCGCCCCGGCCATGAGGAAGGCGATCAGCCACTCCTCCAGGCGGTCGAGAACCTTCATCATAGGCTCGTGCGCGTTGGGGGTTGCTTCGGCGCCGCCCGGCGGGCGGCGCGAGGAAGAACGTCTCTGCGAGCTAGAACTTGGCGGGGTCGAAGCCGGTCGCCTTGTAGATCGCCTGGATCACGTCTTTGCCGACGCGGCTTTCCATCTCCTTGTGGACCGAGATCATGGCCTTCTTCCAGGCCTTCTTCTCCTCCGCGGTGATCGGGATGATCTGCGTGCGGCCGGTCTTGCGGATTTCCTCGAGGGCGTCGTCGTTTTCCTTCTTCGCAATGCCGCGGACGTAAGCGGAGGTCTCCTTCATCGCGGTCTCCAGCATCGTGCGGAGGTCCGCCGGCAGGCCGTCCCAGAACTTCTTGTTCACGATGACCGCGTAGCCGATGTAGCCGTGGTCGGTCTGCGAGAGGAACTTCTGCACCTCGTTCATCTTCTGGGTATAGACATTCGAGATGGTGTTCTCGTTGCCGTCCACGACGCCGGTCTGCATGGCTTGGTAAACCTCGGAGAAGGCCAGCACCTGCGGCAGGGCGCCGAGGGCGCGCATCTCCGCTTCCAGCACCTTGGACGACTGGATGCGCATCTTCAGGCCCTTCATGTCCTCGGGCTTGCGGATGGCCTTGTTGGCCGTCATCACCTTGAAGCCGTTGTCCCAGTAGCCCAGGCCGATGAAGCCCTTGGGCTCGAGCTTCTTCAGCAGGTCCTGGCCGACGGGCCCGTCGCACACGCGGTTCAGCTCGTCGTAGTTGTCGAAGATGTAGGGCAGGTCGAAGACCTCGAACTCCTTCACGCCGAGCGGCCCGAACTTGGCGAGCGACGGCGCGAGCATTTGCACGGAGCCGAGCTGGAGCGCCTCGACCTCCTCCTTGTCCTTGTAGAGCGAGGAGTTGGCGTAGATCTCGATTTTAACTTTTCCTTGGCTGCGCTCTTCCACGAGCTTCTTGAAGTGCTCCGCGCCCTTGCCCTTGGGCGTGTCGGCGGCGACGACGTGGGAGAACTTGATGATGATGGGCTGCTGCGCGAGCGCAGGCGCGGTGAGCGCGAGGGCGGCGAGGCCCGCCGCGAGGAAACGGGAGATGCTCATGGTCTTGGGGGGTGGGAAGGACAACACCGCGCTCCGGGGGGCCGTGGGCGCAGCAAGGGGCCGTTATAAGGGGATTGCCGGTTGGCTCAAGCCCTTCTCGTCGCCTCGGCGAGGATTTCTTCGGCCCGCAGCATCACGGGGCGGTCCACCATCTTCCCGTCCACCGCCACGGCCGCGCCACCGGCGGCCGCCGCGGCATCGCGCACGCGCCCGGCCCATGCGACCTCGTCGGCCGCAGGCGCGAAGCCCGCGTGAACGGCGGCAAGTTGCTTGGGATGGATGCAAAGCTTGCCGCCGAAGCCCATGCGCTTGGCGCGGAGGGTGTCGGAGCGGATCTGGGCGTCGTCGTTGATCGCCGTGGTGACGCCGTCCACCGGCGGCAGGATGCCGGCCACGCGAGAGACGAGCACGATCTGGGCGCGGTGGAAGCCGAGCTCCTCCTCGCCGGCGATGCCGAGGTCCACCTGGAAGTCGATGGAACCGAAGAGGAGGCGCTGCACGCCGGGCGTCTGTGCGAGGGCGAGGGCATTCCACAGTCCCTGCGCCGTCTCGATGAGCGGAAAGATCGGTTTCGCCGCACCAGTGATCTGGTCATCCAATGCTTCCGCCTTCGGCAGGATGATGCCGGCAACGCCGGGATGGCCGCATAGCTCCAGGTCCGCGCGGAAGGCCGGCGAGCCGGCGGCATTGGTGCGGATGAGCACCGCCTTCTCGGGCGAAAGCCACGCCTGCACCGCGGCGCGCGCGGAATCCTTCTCTGCCTCGGGCACCGCGTCTTCCAGATCGATGATGACCGCGTCCGCGCCGGCCGCGAGCGCCTTATCGAAGCGCTCCGGGCGATTGCCCGGCACGAATAAGTAGGAACGGGTGATCGGCATAGCGAGGCAGGTCAAAGACGCGCGACAAACCGGTTGGCCGCGGATTCTGCAAAGCCTCGGGCGGTCCCGGGGAG
>CALMOL010000071.1 GCA_937871685.1 uncultured Verrucomicrobiota bacterium | reverse complement strand
GGCGAAGTCCACGCGGTTCCAGGTGGAGGGGCGCGAGGCGAGGCCGGCGGTCTTGATCGCGGCCGCCTATTCGAAGGGGCCGAGGCGGCCGGCGACGGAGGCGCCCACGTTGTAGCTCGGGCCCCAGACGACGGGGTTGTTCAGGGACTTGTCGATGATCTGCCAGCTCAGGAAGGTGGCGGTGGAGTCGGGGCCTTGGCTGTCCCAAATGGCGGTGGGGTTCTCGTAGATGAGCGGCGCGGTGACGAAGGGGTTGTCCCACGAGTAATGGCGGGCCACCCAGTTGCCGACGATCGTGCCGAACTTGCCGGCCTGGACCGCGAGGCGGCCGTCGTCCCACGGGGTGTAGCGCAGGGCGTATTCATCCAGCCGGGCCTGCCAGCCGCCGTCGCGCGGGTCGAAGCCGCGGTCCGCGCGGGCCTGGGCGAAGAAGTAGAGCCGGGGGCCGATCTGGGCGTCGAGGAAGAGCGTGAGCCGGGGATTGAACAGCGCATGATCCGGCGAGGCGATCAGCGCGGGCGGCGGGAGCTGGTTGTAGGCGTAGCCCTCGAGATCGACGGTGCCGCTGACGCGCGCCTTCACGAAGCCCTCGAAGGTGCGGAGCTGGAGGTATTGCTCGACCAAGTCGAGCGGGTCCTCGGCCGCGGGGAGCGAAGGCGCGGCTCCGGCGAGCACGCTGGCCAGCGCGGCGATGGCGGCGGGGAGCCGGCTCATGCGGTTTGGGTGGCGGTGGCCACGGCCTCGCGGAGTTGCCGGAGGTCCGGCGGTTTGGAAACGAGCACGTCCACGTGCTCGAGGTCGCCCTTCTCGACGAATTGGCCGAAGCCGGTGAGGAGGATCACGGGGGTGCGCGGGGAAAGGGCCTTGATGGCGGCGGCGAGGCGGTCGCCGCTCATGCCGGGCATGGCCTTGTCGGTCACGAGGAGATCGAAGGTGGCGGCCTGGAACTGGCGCAGGGCGTCATCGGCCTGCGTGGCGGTGGTAACGGCGTGGCCGTCGGCCTGGAGCGCCATGGCGAGGAGCTGGAGCACGCGCGGCTCGTCATCGACCACGAGGATGCGCAGGGGCGGAGGCTGCGAGGCTTCGGCCGGCGGCGGGGCCGGACGATCCACCGCGCCTTGCAGGGGCAGCGTGAGCGTGAAGGTGGTGCCCGCGCCGGGCGCGCTCGCCACGTCCAGCGTGCCGCCGTGGCGCTGCACGATGCCGAAGACCATCGAGAGGCCAAGGCCGGTGCCGGCCGGGCCTTTCGTCGAGAAGAAGGGCTCCAGGCAGCGCCGGCGGACTTCCTCCGGCATGCCGGCGCCGGTGTCGGACACTTCCAGCACCGCGGACGGGCCGGCGGGGCGCGTGCGGATGGTCAGGATGCCGTCGTGCGACATCGCGTCCACGGCGTTGAAGATGAGGTTCGTGAGGGCCTCGCGCAGCGCCGACGCGTCGCCGGCCACGGGGCCGACGGGTTCCAGCTCGGCGCGCACGTCCACGGTCACGCCGCGGGATTGCGCCTGGTCCTTCCAGCGGGGCTGGGTGAGCTGGATGGCCTGCTCGGCGATGCGGCGCAGATCGACGGCGGCGAATTCCTCGTTGTCGCTGCGCTTGCGGTAGAACTCGTGGAGTCGGCTCACCACGCTGGCGGCGTCCTGCGCGGCGGTGTGGATGATGTCGAGGTAGCCGTTGAGCTTGGCTTGGTCGGCCATCATGGCGGGCTTGAGCTTGAGGAGCTGGCAGAAGCCGAGGATGGGGACGAGGGCGTTGTTGAAGTCGTGCGCGATGCCGCTGGCCATCTGGCCGAGCGCGGAAAGGCGCTCCTGCTGGATGACGTGCTGCTGCGTGGCCTTCAATTCGGCGAGGGCGCGCTGGAGGTCGGCGTTGCGCGCGGCCAGCTCCTCGTGGGATTCCTCCAGCGCCGACTCGGCGCGCTCGCGGCCGGCGCGGTGCTCCGCGGACGTGGCGGCCAGCCTTTCCACCGGGGCCGAGAGGCGGGCCGAGATGAAGTGGCTGGCGAGGAAGCCGAGCAGGAGCAGCGCCGATCCCGCGCCCAGCACCTGCCAGCGCAGGCGCGATTGGCGCGCCAGCGATTCCTCCAGCGGGAAGAGGCAGACCTCGTGCGCCAGCGGGTAGCGCGAGCCGGCGTTGAGCGGGCGATAGAAGACCAATTGCGACGCGCCCCCGTCTTCCAGCCGGAAGCTCCCCTGCGCTTGCGCCGGCCGGGCCATCTCGCTCGCCAGCCGCTCGCCCAAGGCGCCGCGCACCTCCCGGGAAAGCGGGGAAAGGAAAACGCGCCCTTGCACCCACACGCCGCTCTTCATCCCGGTGCTCGCGTCGCCCGGCGCCAGCGCGGCCGGCGGGAAGCCGAGCACGATGGTGCCGAGCAACTCGCCCGTGTCGCCGGCCACGATCGGCGTGGCGACGATCTCGCTGAGCCGCTGGTCGTCAGCCCCAAGGCCGGTCGGCACGAAGCCGACTTGCTGTTCCGTGGTCCCGGCGGGCAGGCGCAGTTGCCCTTCCCACGACGCGGGCGCTGGGCTCCCGTCGGGTTGCGGCGGCAAGATCGGCGCCCCCTCCGCGTCGAGAAAGCGGAAGAAGCGCGCGCGGAGCGGCCGCGGGATCGCCTGGGGTGACGCGTCCTCGGCCGACCGCAGCATGTCCCGCAGCTCGATCTCGGCGTTGGCGTAGAGGTCGCTGGCGCTCGATTCCTCCAGCGCCGCCCGGATGCGCACGGAACGCGCGAGCGTGCGGCAGCGCTCGGCGAGGTTGGCCAGCCGGACCTCGCGCGCCCCCTGCATGGCCGCGAGCGCGGACTTGAACTCCAGGTCGAGCTCCCGCTCCACGTCCTGCGCGGACCGCGTCTGGAGCACGTAGAGCGCGAGCGTCGTGATGGCGCCGACCACGAGCATGATCGCCGCGAGCAGCTTGGCCCGGAAACGTCCAAGGCCCGGCTTGTGGCTCGCGGGATCGAGGCTCACGGGAAGTTGACTTGCAGCGTCTGGCCGGACTTCAGCTCCACGCGCTTCTCGAGCGTGGTCTTGCTGTCGATCCACGCGCGCAGGGTGTAGGCGCCGGCGGGCAGGCCGCGGAGCCGGTAGGAGCCATCGGGGGCGGTCTTGACGAAGTGCGGCGTGGCCAGGACGAGGATGAGGGCGCGCATGTGCTCGTGGATGTCGCAGCGCAGCGTGACCAAGCCGGGCGCATCGAAGACCTGCGAGGGGATCGGGCGCTCGTCCGGGCGGTAACGGCCGAGGTCGAAACGCTTCGCCGCCGAGTAGGAGAAGATGTTGTGATACGTGTCGTCCTGGTTCGGGAACTCGACCTTCGTTCCCACCTGGACCACGAGCAGGCCGGGCTGGAAGGCCAGGTCTTTCTGCACCATCTGCTGGACCGGCGCGCTGGGCGCCACCTTGGTCGGGGTTCCTTCGAGGTAAAGGATCGCCACGGGCGGGTCGGGCGCGAGCGTGGCGCCCTTGCTGACGATCGAGTAGCGCTGGTTTATCACCGGTGCGCCCCTTGATTTAGGGAGTTCCACCCGGCCTTCGAGCGTGGCTTGGGCAAACGCCGCGGAAGCCGAGCCCAAGAGCCCGCTGAGATACAACACGTCGCGCCAGCCGATCATGGCGCGGCGGTGATAGCCGGCATGTCCCGCATGTGCAAGCGCGTCCACGGGAAGGTGCCAGAATTTTGCTCCTGAGGGCCGCCAAGCTTTCCAAAGCTCCCGAGGAATTGCGGCCCCGCGGCGGATGCGCTCGGGCACGCCCCGATGGTGCGAGAAGCAATCGCGATCCAGGCGACCCCGTCGCGCTTCTCCGCGCCCTCGCCAAAGCGCCGCGCGGGGCGGAGAATACCGTTTCCCAGGCACAAAGGGGCGTGCGCGGTGCAGGGTTCGAACCTGCGACTTCCTGCGTGTGAAGCAGGCGCTCTACCACTGAGCTAACCGCGCGGAGAGCACGGACGCTAGCTGCCACCAAGAAATTGTCCAGCGGAGGAAACCCGGCCCATCACACGATCGCCGCGCCCCACACGGCCACCACGCGGGCGCCGGTGGCCGGGTCGAAACCGATGCCGCGGCGCGCGTCGGCCAGCGGCGGGACGACGCCCGGCTCGGCCGGATGCTCTCCCGCGATCACCGTGCCGACGGCTTCCTCCGGCCCGTTGCCGCGGCCGAAGAACGCGACGCGCTCGGGCCGCAACGTTTCCCAGCCCGCGGCCACGCACACCGCCGCGGCGAACTGGGAGAGCGTCACCTTGCTCTCCCCCAACTGCACGAGGATGGACCGCGCGCGCTCGGACACGCCGGGCGACAGGTCAGCTTCGCGCAGCATTGCCGCGGCCTCCGCCGCGGACCACCCCGACCCCTCATCGTGATGGTGATGGCCGCCGCAATCGTGGTGATCGTGATCATGGCCATGGGCGTGCGCATCGTGCTCCACGTGCGTGGTGCCCGCGTGGATGCCCCATGCCACGCCACCCTCGTCGCGGCGATCGAAGTGGAGGTGAAACGGGCCCAGCGGAAGCAATGACAGCTCCCACTCCATCACGGAGGGCTTCACGCCGAGGTCCACCAGGGCTCCCGCCAGGGCGGCGCCGCTCAGGCCGGAAGAGCAGTCGAGGAGAAGGACGCTCATGGCGTGAGGCGCGGCGTGGTCATTTGGCGAACGGGCGGGTTGTCAGCGTTGGGAGGGTGGAGGCGCAGGCGCATGGGAATCATTCCGCTCTCGGCGAAGCCGCGCGTGCCGAAGAAGCGCCGCGAGGGGTCGTCGAGCCGGTCGGTAAGAAGCGTGAGGCGCAGGAAGCCCTTGGCCTCGGCGTATTTGACCGCGTAGGCCAGGAGCTGGTCGCCGTAGCCGTGCTTGCGGTGGTCCTGGTGGATGACGAGATCCTCCAGCAAAAGAACGAAGCCGCCCTCGGCGGTGGAGATGGTGATGAGCAGGTTCACCATGCCGATGATCTTGTCGGCCGCGCGCATCACGAAGATGCGGCCGCGGTTCGGCTGCTCCAGGATGAGGTGGAGGCCGCGCAGCTGCTTGTCCCGGTCCGGGCGGAAGTCGGCCTCGTGCGAGAAAAGGTCGTGAAGAAGATCGGCCAGCTGGGGCAGATCTTCCAGGCTGGCGGGTTCGATGCGCGTGGCACTCATCGGATGAGGATGCTACGCGCCGGGTGGAGAGGAGCAACGGCGGAGAGGATCGAAGATGAATGAACCGAGAGGATGGAAGATGGAGGATGGCAGCGAGCCTTCCTCGCATCGGACGCGGCCTCACCGCGCGTCATGGCCCCTGCCATCTTCCATCTTCCATCCTCTCGGTCCTTCCCGGGGTTTGACAGGGTGGCTCCTCCGGCTAGTTTCCGCCCCCCTTTTCCTTTGCCATGAGCAAGCGCACTTACCAACCCTCCAAGCGCACGCTGGTGCGCCAGCACGGCTTCCGGGCCCGCATGAAGACGGCCAACGGCCGCGCCACGCTTTCCCGTCGGCGTCGTCAAGGCCGCAAGCGGCTCCTGCCCGTCGGCGCGGACGCCACCTACCGCCGGCACAATCATTCCAATCACCCCGACGTGGCGGGTGGCTTCCAGGCGAAGTATTACCGCGCTCGGAAGGCCCGCTCCTTCGCCCGCCGCCAGCAGCGGAACCTGGAGAATCACGGCGTGCCGGTCATGACCAAGGCCGCCATGACGAAGCTGCGCAACGCGCGCCGCCTCCAGAAGGCCCTCGCCAAGCGCGGCAAGTCCGCGGTGGGCGAGCCGAAGGCCAAGCCCGCGACCAAGAAGGCCTCCAAGGCCGCCGCGAAGAAGGCCTGATCCCTGGCCGGCCGTGAGGCCGCGTCGCTGTTCCGCGGCATGGACCCGGAACCCCTTTCGCCGCGCCCAGCCTCACGCCGGGCGCGGCTTCGTTTTCCCCGCGCGGCGCGGCTGACGGCCGCCGGGCACTTCCGTCGCGTGCGCGAGCAAGGCCGCGCGTTCCACTCCGCGCGCCTCGTGCTGGCCGTGCTGCGGCACAAGGAAGCTCCAGGGGTGGACGTCCCGGCGCGCCTTGGGATCATCACTGGCCGGCGCGTCGGCGGGGCAGTGGAGCGCGTCCGCGTCCGCCGCCGCCTCCGCGAAGTGCTCCGCGCGGCGCGGCCAGCGCTCCACGCGGGCGCTTGGCTGGTCGTGATCGCCAAGCCGGAGGCGCGCGATGCCTCGCTCGCGGAATTGCGTGCCGATTGGGAGCGCTTGGCGGCCAAGGCGCGAATCCTGCGCGAACCCCCCGCCGAAGCCTGACGATGAAGACGTTTCTGCTCGCGCTCATCCGCTTCTACCAGCGCTGGATTTCCAAGCCCTTGCACGTCCTGACCGGCGGGGGTTGCCGGTATTCGCCGACGTGCTCGCACTACGCCTTCGAGGCGATCCAGCGCCACGGCGCGTTGCGCGGGGGCTGGCTAGGGCTCAAGCGCCTTGGGCGTTGCGCCCCGTGGGGTGGCACCGGCTTCGACCCCGTGCCCGAGGAGTGGCCCCCGCCCCGCGCGGTGACGCGGAGGGCCGGGGTGAAACGTGAGAAGTGAACCGAGCGGAGCGGGATAGGCAGGGTGCCTGGGCCAAAGGTGGGGGAGGTGGCACGAGACCGAGCCGCGGGATGGCATTCCGGCGCGGCAAGACTTCCACCTCTTGCTTGTCACGTCTCACGCTTCCCCTCTGCCAGACGCCGCGTTCGACTTTTCGCGCGCGCTTCCTATGCTGGCGCCCACTTTTTCGTCTGCTCTCTCCTTCCACCGCATGGATCGCAAAGCCTGGATCGCGGTGACGCTCTCCGTCCTCGGACTGATCGCGTCGCTCTATTATAACGCCACCCACCAGCCGCCTCCGGCCCCACCGGCTGCTCCGCCCCTAGCGGCAGTGACCCCGGCCATCACGGCCGCGCCTTCGGCGGAGGCTCCCGCGAACGCGCCCGCCGCCCCGGCCACGGCGGCGCTCCCGGAGCAAACCGAGGAGATCGCCAACGGCAGCATGACGCTGCGCTTTACCTCGCACGGCGGCGGCATCGCCCAGGCCGTGCTCGGCGGGCGCCACACGGACCCGAAGGACCAGCCGCTGCGTCTCAACGGCACCGGGGCCATCCCCGTCGGCGCGCTCACCGCCAAGCCCGGCCAGGACGCGCGCGCCCCCTACGAGATGCGCCGCGAAGGAGGCTCCGTGATTTTCACCCGCAACACGCCGGAGGGGCTGCGCCTCACGAAGAAGTTCACCCCCGCCGCCGAGGGCGCGACGGAGCCTTTCGCCACCGAGCTCGAGGTCACCGTCGAGAACACCTCGGCGCAGCCGCGGAGCGACTCGTTCTTCCTCCACTCTGGATCGGCGTCGCCCATCGTGGCCGCCGACATGGCCACCTACACGCGCTTTGACTGGCTGGCGGGCGGCAAGTTCCACAAGACCGACGCGTCCTGGTTCGAGGCGTCCACGATCCCGCTCATCGGCTACCAGACCTCGCCCGCAAAGGCCGTCTTCGCCGAGGCCATCAGCGGGCCGGTGCGCTGGTTCGGCGTCACCAACCAGTTCTACGCCACCATCCTGACGCCGCTGCCCGACAAGCCCACCGAGGAGCCGACCGCGCGCTCCGTGTGGGCCACGCGCTTCGACGTGCCCTCGCCGGACACCGGACTCATCGATCCCAAGCATCCCATCTGGGCGGTGACCGGCGCGATGGAGCTGGCCGAATTCAAGCTCGCCCCCGGCGCGGCGCAGACGATGCGCTTTCGCGTTTTCACCGGGCCGAAGGAATACGGCCGGCTCGCCGCCCTCGGCCGCTCCGAGGAGGAGATCTCCGACTTCGGCATGTTCCGCATCTTCTCCGTGTTCCTGCTGAACGGGATGAATTTCCTCCACCGCTTCCTGGGCAACTACGCGCTCGCCATCATCGTCCTCACGGTGCTGATCAAGGCGGCGCTCTGGCCGCTCCAGGCCAAGGCGTTGCGCACGCAGAAGCAGATGTCGCTGCTCGCGCCGAAGATCAAGGAGCTCCAAGCCAAGTATCCGGACGATCCCGCGCGCGTGCAGCGCGAGACGATGGAAACCTACAAGACCTACGGCGTGTCGCCCTTCGGGGGCTGCCTGCCCACGGTCGCGCAGATGCCGATCTTCTTCGGCTTCTACTCGATGCTCGGCACCGCGGTGGAGCTGCGGCACTCCTCGTTCCTGTGGGTGAAGGATCTGTCGCTTCCCGACACCGTGGGCCACATCTTCGGCCTGCCGATCAACCCGCTGCCGCTGCTGATGGCTGGCACGATGTTCTGGCAGATGAGGATCACGCCGAAGACCGGCGACCAACAGCAGCAAAAGATCTTCATGATCATGCCGCTGATCTTCGTGCTGTTCTGCTACAACTTCGCCGCGGCCCTGGCGTTGTATTGGACCGTGCAGAACATCCTCTCGGTGGTGCAGACCTACCTCACCCGCGGCCAGCCGCTGCCGAACCTCGTGCCGGTGAGTCGCGACGAGAAACCGGCCAACGCCCGCGTGGTCAGCGACGGCCGCGCGGGCAAGAAGCCGGGCAAGCCTGCCCGGACCTAGGCTGGCTTTCGGGAGGTCTCTGTGGAGTGCGGTGGCTTGCCACCGCCTTTGACACGCCTTGCCAGCAGACGGCGCGGCCGATTCTTTCCCCGCGGCCCGGCTTTGTGCGTTGCCGTGCGAAGAGCGGGAGCCAGCTCCTGCCATCCATAAAGACTCCCCGCAAGCCGTTGCCCCCGCCGCGCGCCTGCGCTACACGAGGGCGCGCCGAATGAACCGTCAGATCGCTCTCCTTCTCACCATCGCCCTCGCGGCGGGCGCGGCGATGCTCGCGGGGAGAATGGATGCCTACTACGTCCGCATCCTCACGTTTATCGGGATCAACGTGATCCTGGGCGTCTCGCTCAACCTCATCAACGGCCACACTGGCCAGTTCTCGCTCGGTCACGCCGGCTTCATGGCCGTGGGCGGTTACATGGCGGCGTGGATCACGGTGAACTTCGGCGTGGGGTTTACCGCCGCGCTCGGCGGGCCGTCGTGGTGGTCGGAAGCCGCGCTCTTCCTGCCGGCATTGCTCGCCGGCGGAATCGCCGCGGCCATCGCCGGCCTGGTCGTCGGCGTGCCCTCGCTGCGCCTCAAAGGAGACTACCTCGCCATCATCACGCTGGGCTTCGGCGAGATCATCCGCGTGCTTTTGCAGAACATCGACGCCGTCGGCGGCCCGCGCGGCCTGGCCGGCATCCCGTCTTACACGAACCTCTTTTGGACCTTCGCGCTCGCGGCCGTGACGATCTACGTGATCTCCTCGCTGGTCGATTCCACCTACGGCCGGGGCTTCCTCACCGTGCGGGACGACGAGGTGGCCGCCGGCGCGATGGGCATCGACACCACGCGCTACAAGGTCGTCGCCTTCGTCATCGGCGCGTTCTTCGCCGGCGTGGCGGGCGGGCTCTACGCGCATTCCACGTCCTACCTCACGCCGGAGGGCTTCACGTTCCAGAAAACGGTGGAGATCGTCATCGTGGTGATCCTCGGCGGCATGGGCAACAACTTCGGCGTCACCGTGGCCGCCGTGCTCGTCACCGTGATCCTCGAGGCGCTGCGTTTCGTGAACGACATTTCCTGGCTGCCCGAGTGGGCCAAGGACTTGGCGCGCAACCGCACCATGCTGTTCTCCCTCGTGCTCATCGCGCTGATGCTCGCGCGGCCGCAGGGTCTCTTCGGCACTTGGAACCTCTCGCGCCGCCGCCGCACCGGCCGCGAGGAGATCGCCTCGGCCCAGCGCGCCTAATCCAGACCATGCGAACAAAAGAGACAGGATTACAGGATTACAGGATTAACGGGATTGGGATGAGGTGGCCGAAGATTTTGGCCAAATCGCTGCATCTTCTCGATCCATCTCCGACTTGGCCATGCGTGCTCGGTGAATTCATTTCGCGGAATCCTGCTAATCCTGAAATCCTGTAATCCTGTCTCCCTTGCCCCTCGCCACCCAAGTGCCCGCAAACGGTCACGCTGACGCCCCGCTGCTCGCGCTGCAGGACTGCACCGTGCGCTTCGGCGGCCTCACGGCGGTGAAGGAGTTCTCCGCGAGCATCGGCCCGCGCGACCTCGTGGGCCTCATCGGCCCCAACGGCGCGGGCAAGACCACCTGCTTCAACCTCATCACCGGCGTCTATGCGCCCACCTCCGGCGCGATCACCTTCGCCGGCCGCCCCATCCAGGGCGACAAGCCGCACCGCATCGCCGCGCTGGGCATCTCGCGCACCTTCCAGAACATCCGCCTTTTCGGCTCGCTCTCGGTCTTCGATAATGTGCGCGCCTCTTTCAACCTGCGCCGCCGGACCTCGCCCGCCTCCGCCCTCCTGCGCGGCCGCGCCTTTCGCAGCGAGGAAAAGGAGATCGAGGACCGCACGATGGAAATCCTCGAGATTTTCCACCTCCACCGCCAGCGCGACGCCGATTGCCGCTCGCTGGCCTACGGCGACCAGCGCCGCCTGGAGATCGTGCGCGCGCTGGCCACCCAGCCCCGCCTCCTCCTGCTGGATGAACCGGCCGCCGGCATGAACCCCACCGAGAAGGACGAGCTGATGCGCCTGATCCGCTTCGTGCGCGACAAATTCCAGATCGCCGTCCTCCTCGTCGAGCACGACATGAAGGTGGTGATGGGCATCTGCGAGCACATCCACGTCCTCGACCACGGCCACAAGATCGCCGAGGGCAATCCCGTTGAGATTTGCCGCAATCCCAAGGTAATCGAAGCCTACCTCGGCGACGAGGCGGGGGCCGGAAAGAACTAAGCCTAGAAGCGTCTTCAGGATGATTCGTTCCTCGCCCAAGCACACGAGTCTCGGCCGCGTCGCGGAGCGACGCAGGAATCCAGCGCGCTGGCGTGTGTGGAGTAATCTGGCTTCCCGGCTTCCCATGCTCGAAATCCAGGACCTCCACGTCTGCTACGGCTCGATTTCCGCGCTGCAAGGGGTGACGC
>CALMOL010000070.1 GCA_937871685.1 uncultured Verrucomicrobiota bacterium | reverse complement strand
CTCTTCTCCGTGTCCTCCGTGCCTCCGTGGCAAACCCCTCTTCGATCCAATCATGAAACTCACCGGCGCTGAAATCCTCTGGGAATGCCTCCTCCGCGAAGGGGTGGACACCGTGTTCGGCTATCCGGGCGGCGCGATCCTGCCCGCCTACGACGCCCTCACGAAATACCCGCAGATCCACCACGTCCTCGTCCGCCACGAGCAGGGCGCCACGCACATGGCCGACGGTTATGCGCGCGCTTCGGGCCGCGTGGGCGTCGCCGTCGCCACTTCTGGCCCTGGCGCCACCAACATGGTCACCGGCATCGCCACCGCGATGATGGACTCCTCGCCGATCGTCTGCATCACCGGCCAGGTCGGCTCGAAGGCGCTCGGCACCGACGCCTTCCAGGAAACCGACGTGACCGGCGTCACGCTCCCCGTCACGAAGCACAACATCCTCGTCACGCGCCCCGGCGATATCGCCCGCGCCCTGCGCGAAGCATTCCACGTCGCGCGCTCTGGCCGGCCCGGCCCGGTGCTCGTGGACGTCACGAAGGACGCGCAGCAGCTCACCGCCGAGTTCGACTGGGACGCCGCCGCGCCACGCTCGCGTCCCGGCCGCGCGTTCCCCGCCGCCAGCTCGCTCGCGCAGGCGCTCGAATTGATCAACTCCGCCCAGCGCCCCGTGATCCTCGCCGGTCAGGGCGTGATCCAGTCCGGCGCCGAGGCCGAAGTGATGGAACTCGCCCAGCGCGCCGGCATCCCCATCGCCGTGACGCTGCTCGGCATCGGCGGCGTGCCCGCGTCCTCGCCCTCGAACCTCGGCATGATGGGCATGCACGGCGAGGCTTGGGTGAACCAGGCCATCCAGCGCGCCGACCTCCTCATCGCGCTCGGCATGCGCTTCGACGACCGCGTGACCGGCAACCTCCGCACCTACGCGCCGCGCGCGAAGAAGATCCACGTCGAGATCGACCCCAGCGAGGTGAACAAGAACGTCGCGGTGGACGTGGCGCTCCTCGGCGACCTCCGTGCCGTGCTCACCCGCCTGCTCCCCAGCGTTCATGACGTCGAGCGCGGTGAGTGGTGGGCCGAGATCAACGCGATGCGCGGCGACTCCGCCGTGCGCGACATCCAGCGCCTCCCCGACAACGGGCGTCTCCACGCCGCGCACGTGATCCACGATCTTTGGCGCGCCACGCAGGGGCGCGAGACCATCGTCGTCACCGACGTGGGCCAACACCAGATGTGGGAAGCGCAGTATTTCCGCCACGAGAAGTCGCGCTCGCTCATCACCTCCGGTGGCCTCGGCACGATGGGCTTCGCGCTGCCCGCGGCCATCGGCGCGAAGTTCGCGTGCCCCGAGAAGGACGTGTGGGTCGTGGTCGGCGACGGCGGCTTCCAGATGACCATGTGCGAGCTGGCCACCGCCGCGCAGGAAGGCTTGAAGGTGAACGTCGCCATCATCAACAACGCCTTCCTCGGGATGGTGCGGCAGTGGCAGGAGTTCTTCTACGAGAAGCGCTACGCCGCCACGCCCATCACCGGGCCCGACTTCGTGAAGCTCGCCGAGGCCTTCGGTCTCGTCGGAATGCGCGTGGAACGACGCGCCGACGTCGCCCCCGACGTCGCGCGCGCCCTGGCCGCGGCCGGCACGGTGGTGGTCGACTTCCGCGTGGAGCAGGAAGACACCGTTTTCCCCATGGTGCCCGCCGGCGCCGCGCTCGACGAGATGATCCGCCGGCCCGCGCCCGCCGCGGTGCCCGAGCCCATCGCCGAAAACGGCGCCGACCCTGAGTGGCAGATGCCTGCTTCTCCGCCGGTCCCGCGCAAGTCCCCGCCCCGCCGCCGCGCACCCGCGCTCGCCTGACCCATGAAACGCCACACCCTCATCGCCTGCGTGGAGGACGTTCCCGGTGTCCTCAACCGCATCACGTCGCTCTTCCGACGGCGGAATTTCAACATCGCCTCGCTCACCGTCGGCGCGACCGACCAGCCCGGCATCTCGCGCCTCACCGTGGTGGTGGAGGCCGGCGACCACGGCGCCGAGATCGTCGAGGCCAACCTTTGGAAGCTCGTTCACGTCCTCGGCGTCGATGACCTCACGCGCAAGCCGTCGCTCTCGCGCGAGATGGCGCTGGTGAAGGTCGCCGTCACTCCGGCCACGCGCGCGCAGGTGCTCCAACTCACCGAGGTCTTCCGTGCCCGCGTCGTGGACGTGGACGCTGCGTCACTCGTCATTGAGGCCAGCGGCACTCCGGAAAAGATCGGCAAGCTGGAGCTGGTGCTCCGCCCCTACGGCATCCTCGAAATGGTCCGCACCGGCGTGGTGGCGATGGCGCGCGGCGCCGACTCACTCGCGCCCGGCACCCTCCCCGACGTGCCCGTGATCCACGCTGAGGTCGACGACGCCCGCCTCGACGCCGTCGCCATGTCCGTCTGACGCCTCCTCACCTCCTCCCCGTTTCTTCCTTCTTCCTTCCTACTTCTTCCTTTCCCCTTATGACCAAGCTCTACTACGACAAGGACGCCAAGCTCGCCCTCCTCCGTTCGCGCAAAGTCGCCATCCTCGGCTACGGCTCGCAGGGCCACGCCCACGCCCTCAACCTGCGCGACAGCGGCGTGGACGTGCGCGTTGGCCTGCTCAAGGACAGCAAGTCTCGCCCGAAAGCCCGCAAGGCCAAGCTCACCGTCGGCACTCCGGCCGAAGTGTCCGCGTGGGCCGACCTCGTGATGGTCCTCACGCAGGACCATTCGCAAGCCGAACTCTACCGCGAGTCCATCGAGCCCCACCTCACGCCGGGCAAAGCGCTCTTCTTCGCGCACGGCTTCTCGATCCGCTTCGGCGCGATCAAGGCGCCGGCCGGCGTGGACGTGTGCATGGTCGCGCCCAAGGGCCCCGGCCACCGCGTGCGCGAGGTCTTCACCGAGGGCGGCGGCGTGCCCGCGCTCGTGGCCGTGCACCAGGACGCCACCGGCAAGGCCAAGGCGCTCGCGCTCGCCTACGCCCGCGCCCTCGGCTGCACCCGCGCCGGCGTGTTGGAAACCACCTTCGCCGAGGAAACCGAGACCGATCTCTTCGGCGAGCAGGCCGTGCTCTGCGGCGGTTGCACCGCGCTGGTGCAGGCGGGATTCGAGACCCTCGTGGAGGCCGGCTACTCGCCCGAACTCGCCTATTTCGAATGCCTCCACGAGCTCAAGCTCATCGTGGACCTCATGTATCGCGGCGGCATCGGCATGATGCGCCATTCCATCTCCGACACCGCCGAGTGGGGCGACTACACCGCCGGCCCCCGCATCGTCACCGACGCCACGCGCCGCGAGATGCGCCGCATCCTCAAGGACATCCAAAGCGGCAAGTTCGCGAAGGGTTGGATGAAGGAAAACGCCGACGGCCGCCCCGCCTTCAACAAGCTCCGCGAGTCCGGCCGCACCCATCCCATCGAGGAAGTCGGCGCCCAGCTCCGCGGGATGATGCCCTTCCTCAAGTAGGCCTCGCACCCGCGCCAACGAGCCGGCTGCGCCTCCCCACGATTCACCATTCACGACTCACGATTCACCTCTGTGCATAGCAACTACGTCCGCATCTTCGACACCTCGCTCCGCGACGGCGAGCAGGCCCCCGGCGCCTCCATGAACACCGCCGAGAAACTGGAAGTGGCCCGCGCGCTCTCCCGCCTGGGCGTGGACGTGATCGAGGCCGGCTTCCCCGCCGCCTCGCCGGACGATCATGCCGCCGTCCGCGCCATCGCCGCCGAGGTCGGCGTTGTGCCCACCGAGGGCCGGCCGCAGCACGAGCCGCCGATCATCTGCGGCCTCGCGCGCTGCACCCGCGGCGACATCGAGGCCGCCTGGTCCGCCGTGCAGGGCGCGCGCCATCCGCGCATCCACACCTTCCTCGCCACCAGCGATATTCACCTTGAGCACAAGCTACGCATCTCGCGCCCCGAGATGGTCGCACGCGCCGTCGAGGGCGTGCGCTTCGCCCGCTCCCTTTGCGAGGACGTGGAGTTCTCGCCCGAGGACGCTGGCCGCACTCATCCCGCCTTTCTTCATGAAGTGCTGGGCGAGGTCATCAAGGCCGGCGCCACCACGTTGAACATCCCCGACACCGTCGGCTACACGCTGCCGGATGAATTCGGCGCGCTCATCACCGGCATCCTGTCGCACACGCCCGGCGCGCGCGACGTGACGATCTCCGTGCATTGCCACGACGATCTCGGCCTCGCCCTTGCCAACTCGCTCTCCGGCCTCCGCGCCGGCGCGCGCCAAGCCGAGGTCACGGTGAATGGCATCGGCGAGCGCGCCGGCAACGCTTCGCTCGAGGAGCTCGTCATGGCCCTGCGCACCCGCGCCGCCGTGCTCGGTCTCGAGACCGGCATCGACACGCGCCAGCTCTGCCGCGCCTCGCGCCTCGTCTCGCGCTGCACGAGCTACCCGGTGCCGCCGAACAAGGCCGTCGTCGGCGCCAACGCCTTCGCGCACGAGTCCGGCATCCACCAGGACGGCATGCTCAAGAACGCGCGCACCTACGAGATCATGCGCCCCGAGGACGTCGGTGCCGCGCAAACCACGCTCATCCTCGGCAAGCACTCCGGCCGCCACGCCTTCTCGCGCCGCCTCGCCGAGCTCGGCTGGCCGTTGGAAGGCTCGCAACTCGACCGCGCCTTCGCCGACTTCAAGGTCCTCGCCGACCGGAAGAAGAGCGTCCACGACGCCGACCTCGCCGCGCTCGCCAGCCAGGAAAGCAGCGCGCCGCCGGAGTTCTGGGCGCTGGAGCACCTCCTCGTCGCGTGCGGCACCGGCGGCATCGCCACCGCCACCGTGCGCCTGCGCGGACCTGACGGCACCTCGCACGTCCACCCCGCCGTCGGCGACGGCCCCGTGGACGCCGTGTTCACCGCCATCGCCGCCGTGGTCCAGACGCCGGTCGAATTGCTGGAGTTCAACGTCCACGCCGTCACCGGCGGCATCGACGCGCTCGGCGAGGTGAGTGTCCGCGTGCGCCAGGGCGATGCCCGCCCTGCGCACGGCCACGGCGCCGATACCGACATCGTCGTCGCCTCCGCCCGCGCCTACCTTGCCGCCATCAACGCCCTGCTTGCACGACAACCCGCTGCTGCCGTGCCCCAGCTCGCCGCCGCGGCCTGAGCTCTCACGGAAAACTCGAAGTCCGAAACTCGAAACAAGCGCCGAAAAACGGCAAGCGCCCGAAGCACCCAGAGCGCGCGCCTTCCCTGCTTTCAGCCCTTCTTCCTTTCGGGGCCTTGTCTCGAGTTTCGAACTTCGAGCTTCGAGTTTTTCCCACGCCTTCTCCTTCTCCCGCCTCCACTTCCTATGCGCACGCTCTTCCAAAAAATCTGGGACGCCCACGTCGTCGCCGAGCCGCCCGGCGCGCCGGCCGTCCTCTACATCGACCTCCATCTCGTCCATGAAGTGACTTCGCCGCAGGCCTTCGCGGTGCTCGCGGAGCGCGGCCTCCGGGTCCGCCAGCCCGGCCGCACCGTGGCCACGATGGACCACTCCCTGCCCACGCGCGGCGGCTACGAGGCGGCCGACGACGCCGGTCGCAAGCAGCTCCATCTCCTCGCCGCCAACACCCGCGCCAACGGCATCCCGCTCCACGACCTCGACTCGCCCGGCCGCGGCATCGTCCACGTGATCGGGCCCGAGCAAGGCCACACGCAGCCCGGCATGACCATCGTGTGCGGCGATTCGCACACGTCCACGCACGGCGCGTTCGGCGCGCTCGCCTTCGGCATCGGCACCACCGAGGTCGCGCACGTCCTGGCCACGCAATGCGTCCTCCAGCGCCGCGCCAAGAACATCGAGGTGCGCATCGACGGCCGCCTGCGCCCCGGCGTCACCGCCAAGGACATCATCCTCGCCCTGCTTGCGCGCATCGGCGTGGGCGGCGGCACCGGCGGCGTCTTCGAATACACCGGCGAAGCCATCCGCGCGCTCGACATGGAAGGCCGCATGACCATCTGCAACATGTCGATCGAGGGCGGCGCCCGCGCCGGCCTCGTCGCGCCGGACGACACCACCTTCGCCTACCTCGCCGGCCGCGCGCATGCCCCCCAGGGCGCCGCGTGGGACCAGGCCGTGGCCCACTGGCGCACGCTCCCTTCCGACCCCGGCGCCGCCTACGACCGCTCCGTCGTCCTCGATGCCTCCGAGCTGGAACCGATGGTCACCTTCGGCACCAATCCCGGCCAAGGCATGCCCATCACCGGATCCGTGCCCGATCCCGCCCACGCGACCGATGCCGCCGGCCGCGCCTCGCTCGAAAAGGCGCTCGGTTACATGCGGCTCGCGCCCGGCCAACCGATGCTCGGCCATCCGGTGGACGTGGTGTTCCTCGGCTCGTGCACGAACTCCCGCCTCACCGATCTCCGCGCCGCCTCGCGCATGATGGACGGCCGCCGCGTCGCGCCCGGAGTGCGGATGATGGTGGTGCCCGGCTCGCAGGCCGTGAAGGCCGCCGCCGAGGCCGAGGGCCTGGACCGCATCTTCCTCGCCGCCGGCGCCGACTGGCGCGAGTCCGGTTGCTCCATGTGCATCGCCATGAACGGCGACCAGCTCGCCCCCGGCCAGCTCGCCGTCTCCACCTCGAATCGCAACTTCGAGGGCCGCCAAGGCGCCGGCGGCCGCACCGTCCTCGCCTCCCCCCTCACCGCCGCCGCCGCCGCCGTCACCGGCTGCATCACCGACCCCCGCACCCTGATGAACTGAGACGGACCGAGAGGATGGAAGATGGAGGATGGCAGCGGCCGCTCCTCGCCACGTGACCCCTCCCAACGCGAGAAACGTTCCCTGCCATTCTCCATCCTCCATTCTCTCTGCCTTTTCTCCCTCCGCCCTCGCCCGTCGCTTCCGCCTCCATTGCTCAGAGACCTCCCTGCCATCTTCCATCCTCCATCCTCTCGGCCCATGCCTCCCCAATTCACCACGCTCACGGCTCGCGCCATCGTGCTTCCGCATGCTGACATCGACACCGACCAGATCATCCCGGCGCGCTTCCTAAAGGTCACCGACCGACAAGGCCTCGCCGAGGGATTGTTCCACGCTTGGCGGCGCAATGCCGACGGCACGCCGCGCGCGGAATTCCCGCTGAATCGCCCCGAGGCCGCCGGCGCGGAGATCCTGGTCGCCGGGCCAAACTTCGGCTGCGGCTCCTCGCGCGAGCACGCGCCGTGGGCGCTGCTTGGCGGCGGGTTCCGCGCGGTCATCTCCCCCTATTTCGCCGACATCTTCCGCGGCAACGCGCTCAAGAACGGCCTCGTCCCCGCCGCGATCGCCCCCGAGGCGCACGCCGCGCTCGCCGCCGCGCTGGAGCAAGATCCCGCGCTGCCCGTCACCGTGGATCTCCAAGCCGGCGTGGTGCGCTGGCCCGGCGGCCCAAACGCCCCCTTCGCCACCGATCCCTTCGCCCGCGACTGCCTCCTGCGCGGCGTGGACGAGCTCGGCTGGCTTCTCGCCCTGCACCCGGAAATCACCGCTTATGAGCACGCCCACGCCGCCTGACCCCAAGCTGCCCTCTAGCCGGCTCAATCCGATTTCTCCCCGTCCCCGCGAAGCGAGCACGAGGCAATCTTCTGCCTCGGCCAATTGGGAAAATCGGGAAAATCCTCGGCGGGCGGGCTCCCCCTCTTCCACTCCCATCCATCCGCTTACACCTCAACCCAACGCCATCGAGGTCTTCGACACCACCCTGCGCGACGGCGCGCAACGCGAGGGCATCTCGTGGTCCGCGGACGACAAGCTGCGCATCGCCCGCGCGCTCGATGCCCTGGGCGTGGACTTCATCGAGGGCGGCTGGCCCGGCTCCAACCCAAAGGACGCCGAGTTCTTCGAGCGCGCCCGGAGCGAGACATGGCGCCACGCCCGCCTCGTAGCCTTCGGCGCCACCCGCCGCTCCGGCCTCGCCTGCGGGGATGATCCCTCGCTCCGCGCGCTCGCTGAGGCCGGCACGCAGGTTTGCGCGATCTTCGGCAAGTCCTCGCCGCGCCAAGCCGAGGAAGTGCTCCGCGTTACTCCCGCCGAAAACCTTGTCCTCATCGAGGAAACCGTCCGCTGGCTCTCCGGCCGCGGGAAGCGCGTGATCTATGACGCCGAGCATTTCTTCGACGGCTACAAGGCCGCGCCCGGCTACGCGCTCGACACCTTGCGCGCCGCCCGCCGCGGCGGCGCCGAGACCTTGGTCCTGTGCGACACGAACGGCGGCTCCCTGCCGTGGGAAGTCGAGACTATCGTCGGCGCCGTCGGCTTGGCGCTCGGCGCCGAAGTCCGCCTCGGCATCCACGCGCACGACGACACCGGCTGCGGCGTCGCCAACACCGTCGCTGCCGTGCGCGCTGGCGCCTGGCACGTCCAGGGCACGATCAACGGCTACGGCGAGCGCTGCGGCAATGCGAACCTTTGCGCCGTGCTGCCCAACCTCGCGCTCAAGATGGGAGTGCCCGTCCTCCCCGCGGGACAGCTCGCGCACCTGCCCGCCGTCGCGCGCCTCGTCGCGGAGGTGGCCAACGTCGCGCCCGACGCCCACGCCGCCTACGTGGGCCGCTCCGCTTTCGCGCACAAGGCGGGCGTCCACGTCTCCGCGTTGCAGCGATGGGCCGACGCCTACCAGCACGTGGACCCGGCGCTCGTCGGGAACGCCGCGCGCGTGGTCGTGTCCGAGCTGGCCGGCCGCGCGAACGTGCTGGCCAAGGCTGATGAGTTCGGCCTCGGCGGACTGGACGCCCCAGCCGGCGCGCGCGTGGTGCAGAAGATCAAGCTCCACGAGCACGAGGGCTTCTCCTTCGAGGCCGCCGATGCCAGCGTGGCGCTGCTCGTGCGGCGCGAGCGCCCCGACTACGCGCCGCCCTTCGAGCTGCTCGACTACCGCGTGACGGCCGGCCAGCGCGGCGGCGCCGTCTTCTCCGAGGCCACCGTGCGACTGCGCGTGGGCAACGAGGTCGTCCACACCGCCGCCGAGGGCGACGGTCCCGTGCACGCCTTCGACCTCGCCTTGCGCAAGGCCCTCGTCCCCGCCTACCCGCTCGCCGCGCGCGTGGCGCTCGCCGACTACAAGGTCCGCATCCTCGACGGCGCCGACGGCACCCGCGCCGTCACCCGCGTCCTCATCGATTGGACCGACGGCGCCCAAGAATGGAGCACCGTCGGCGCCTCCCCCAACATCCTCGAAGCCACCTGGCGCGCCCTCGCCGACGGCTTCGAATTCGCCTTCTCTACCCACGGCCTCGCCACCCTCACCCCACAAGCGGCCGCCGCATGATTCCTAATCCCACCTCACACATCTACAGGCGGCGGTTTGCGGATGGCCGGAGGCGTTTTGGAGTGCGGGAGCTTGCTCCCGCTGTCCTTCCGTGCCGCCGGAAAGCGAGCCACCGAGCTTCGATCCGCTGCGTCGCTTCTTCGTCGTTCGCCCAGCCTGTGGCACGGCCGGCAGGACAGCGGGAGCAAGCTCCCGCACTCCAAAACGTCGCCGAGCTTCCGAAGACACCACCGGCCTGGCGCGCCCAACCCCAACGCCCATGAACGCCCGCATCATCCTCCTCCCCGGCGACGGCATCGGCCCCGAGGTCACCGCCGAGGGCCGCCTCGTGCTGGAAGCCATCGCGTCGCGCTTCGGCCACACCTTCACCTTCGAGGAGCATGGCATCGGCGGCTGCGCCATCGACGCCACCGGCGCCGAGCAGCACGGCGTCCGCGGCGCGGCAGGCGGCGAGCGTCTTGGACGG
>CALMOL010000069.1 GCA_937871685.1 uncultured Verrucomicrobiota bacterium | reverse complement strand
GCCTATCGCTTCTCGCCTATCACCTTCGGTCGTCCTCAGTCTCTCGTCCCTGCGGGTGCGCCCGTATTCACCCTCTCCCAGCGGCTCGTCACATCGTTCTACCCGGTTTTGTGCGCGCGGCCAGATCGTCGATGCGCCATGCAATTGCTTCGCACCGTCCCCGATCTCTCGCCGGGTCGCCCGGGCGCCGCCGATGTGCGCGCCCGCCTCGCCCGGGAAGGCGTGATCCTGCACGCGTTTTCGCCGCCGCCCGGGCTGTCGTTCCTGCCGGAGCGGCTGACCATCGCGGCGGTGTTCGGCGGGGGGGCGGCGCTGCGCGTGGGCGATCAGCGCCGCGTGCTGCACGACCGCGTGTATGTCGTGGTGAACGCCGGGTGCTCGCGGGCGGTGGAGCCGCGGACGGCGGACGCGGGCGAACTGCTCGGGATCATCCCGCCGGATGAGGTGGTCGCGGGCGCGCTGGCGGCGGAGCACGCGCCGGAGCGGCCCTTCCCGGAGGACCTGCGGCCGCTGCCGGGGCGGGCGGAGGGGTTCGTGGAGGCGGCGCAGCCGCACGATGACTTCGTGTCGCCGCACCTTTTCGCGCTGCGCCGCGCGCTGAACGGCGGGACGCTCACGCACACGCTGGGGGAGGAATTGATGGGGCGGATGGTGGCCGGCCTGGTGCGGCGCGACCGCGCGCTGGACGAGGCGGCGGCGCGCATCCCGCGGCTGAAGCCCGGCACGCGGGCGGAGATCTTCCGCCGGCTCCAGCGGGCGCGGGAGTTCATCGACGCGGGCTACGCCGACATCCGCACGCTGGCCGAGGTGGCCACGGCCGCGTGCATGTCCTACGCGCACTTCCACCGCTTCTTCTCGGCGTGCTTCGGCTGCACCCCGCACCGCTACCTCACGGAGCGGCGGCTCGCGGTGGCGCTGCGCGAGCTGCGGCGCGACCACTTCTCGATCACGGAGATTTCCTACGCGGTGGGGTTCGACAACGTGAACTCGTTCACCGCGCTCTTTCGCCGGCGCTTTGGGCTGCTGCCCTCGCAGTTCCGCCGCGGCCTCCCGATCGCCGAGGAGCGCCTTCCCGCGCCGCGCGGGCGCCAGCCGCGGGGGGCCGACAGCGCAATGCCCGCCGCCGTTCACTGCACGGGGCATTTGCGCATAAGCGGTGGATCGCCGCGGGCACAAGCGATGGAGCGGCAGACTTCGGCGGCCGGCAGCGTCGCCACGTTGGTTCCTCACCCCATACCTCAATGAAAAAACCCCTGAATCGACGCCTGCCTGCGCGGGCCCGGCGGATCGCTGGCCTCGCGCCGGCCTTCCTCGCCGCGGCTTCCGCATTCGCGCAGGATACCGCCGAGCCGAACCGAGTGGTCGTCACCGGCTCCTACATCCCCTCGGCCGAGAGCGAGGGACCGCTGCCCGTGTCGGTCTATACGGCGCAGTCCCTCACGCGGATCGGCGCCAACACGGCCGCCGAAGGCCTCCGCGGCCAGATCCCGTCCTACGTGGGCGCCACCGCCACGGAGAACGACTCCAACGGCGGCAACGGCTCCGCGAACATCAACCTGCGCGCCCTCGGCCCGCTCAACACGCTGACGCTCATCAATGGCCGCCGCGCGTATCTCTACAACGCCGGCCCGCCCACCGACATCAACGCGATCCCCTTCGGCGCCATTGCGCGCACGGAGGTGCTCAAGGACGGCGCCTCGGCCATCTACGGCTCGGACGCGGTCGCGGGCGTGGTGAACTTCATCCTCCTGAACGGCCCGGGCACCCAGCCCTTTAAGGGCCTGGAGGTGGACTTCCTCTACGGCAACACGACCGACAAGGACGCGCGCGTGCTCCAGGCCTACATCAACGCGGGCTGGGCCAACGAGAAGTTCTCCGCGGTGATCTCGGCGACGTGGTATGACCGCAACGACATCTACTCGCGCGACCGTGAGGTGTCCCAAACCGCGGATGCGCGCCGCCTCGGCGGCGGCAACACCTCGAGCGCGGCCTTTCCCGGCCGCATCCAGCTGACCACCACGGGCAACCGCATCATCATCGACAACACGCAGCTCATCACCGGGCCAGCCTCCCTGCGCACCTATAGCGCGCCCAACGGCGATGGCTTCAACTTCCGCGCGTTTACCCCCGCCATTCCTGGCCAGGAGCGCTGGCAGTATTATGGGCGCCTGGAATACAAGCCCTTCGCCGATGGCCGCCTCGTGTTCTACGGGGACGCCATCGCGGTGGAGACGCGCCAGGACAACGGCCTCGCGCCCTCGCCCTTCACGATCAACTCCGGCTTCTTCCCGGCGACCTTCCCGACCAACCTCGCGGGCACCGCCACCAACATTGCCAACGTCGCGACGGCCCTGCGCGCCAGCCCGTTCAACGCGTTTGGCAACACGTTGACCAACATCGGCTACCGCTTCACCGACGAGCTGAACAACCGCCGCTCGGGCTTCGACACGCGCTTCTACCGCTACACGGCGGGCCTGCGCGGCGACATCCCGATCAGGGGCAACAATTTCATCTCGTCGTTCAACTACGACTTCGGCGTGCTGTCGGACGAGGCCAAGCAAGTCACCACCTTCAACGGCGACGCCCGCGCCTCGCTGCTCGTGGCGCAGTATCTGCCCGCCAACTTCTCGGCGACGGTGGCCAACCCGTTCTCGACGGCGGCCAACCCGCTGCCGCCGGTCACGGTCACCGCGGCGAACATCCTGAGCACGCTGACCAGCGGGGCGAACCTCGCCAGCGCGCTTGCGCTCAACCAGCAGTTCGGCGGCACCTTCAATCCGTTCCTGGGCATCAACGCGCCCCGCGCCGGCACCGCGCCGACCTTCAACGCGGCCGGAGTGCAGACCGGCACGCGCGCCTACGACAACCGCGCCGCCACCCAGCGTGCCACCTACACGGGCAACGCGGTCACGCAGACGCAGAACACGCTCTACGACGCCCGCATCGGCGCCACGCTGTTCCCCAACCTCCCGCAGGGCGGCATCTCCTTCACGCTCGGCGCGGAATACCGCCGCGAGCGCTTCAAGAACGACGGCGACCCGGCCCAGGCCGTGGATCCCATCACCGGCTTCTCCGATCCGCTCGGCTTCAACGGCGCGGCCAACGCGTCCTTCCGCCGGACCGTCTATTCGGTCTATGGAGAGGTGGCCATCCCGATCATCACGCCGACGATGAAGGTGCCCTTCGTGTATGCCTTCGACATCCAGGCCGCGATCCGCTTCGAGCAGATCAACAACGTGGGTCAGGACCCGACGGTGGTGGACCCGATCACGGGCGTGCCGACCGGGCCGTTTCTCAAGAAAAGCTTCGACAACGGGGCCACGCCCCGCCTGACGATTCGCTGGCAGCCTTTCGACCAACTTACGCTGCGCGCCTCCTACGGTCGTTCGTTCGCTTCGCCTCTCTTCGGCCAGCTCTTCGCGGCGAACGCGCAGAACTTCCCGGTGATCTCCGATCCTTACGCGGCCAGCATCGGCCTGGCGCCCACCGGCCAGCCGGCCTCGGGCGTCTTCCAGCGCGGCAACCCGGACCTCCAGCCGGAGAAGACCAACACCTACACGGCGGGCCTGGTGTTCACGCCGAAGTTCCTCAAGGGCTTCACGCTCACGGCGGACTACTACCAGCTGAACACTTCCAGCCTGATCCTGCCGCCCGCCTCCCAGGCGCAGGTGTTTGCGACCTTCAACGCCCGCTCGATCCTCGGTGTTCCTCCAGGACCAGGCGTGATCGGACTGGGTCAGTTCGGCATCACGCAGGAGCAAGCGGATGCCGGCGTGTTCGGCGTGCTGCGCGACACGGCCGGTGCCATCGACCAGATCAACGCCGGCTTCGGCAACTCGGGCAAGCGCTACATTCAAGGCATCGACATCGTGGGCTCGTATGAGCTTCCGTGGGATCGCCTCGGGAAGTTCGTCTTCACCCTCGGCTACAACCACTTCTTCACCTACAAGATCGACGTGGGCGCCGGCGCGGGGAACACCAACTTCCTGGGAAAGAATCTCGTGTCGCTGCCTCTCACCCCTGGCGCGGTGCCCTACAACAAGGGCTTCTTCCGGGTGGATTGGGAATGGCGCGGCTTCGCCGCCACGGCCAACCTGAACTACGTGGGCGACTACCTGAACGACGGCTCGTTCATCGTCGCGAACGCGCCCTTGCCCGTGGGCGGAACCGCGGCGAACCCGACCTACTTCTACAACCGGAAGTCGCGCGAATACATCACGCTGGACCTGCAGGCGTCCTACGAGTTCAAGCGTCCGGCCGCCGCGGCCGGCTACGCGAAGGACGCCAAGGGTGCTCGCACGCCGGTGGCCGCCGACAACTCGGGCACGTTCTTCCAGCGCCTGCTGTGGGGCACCAAGCTCCGCGCGGGCGTGAACAACGTGGCCGACACGCCGCCGCCCTTCGACGCGGGCGCGTTCAACGACAACTACGACACGAACACCTACTCGATCCGCAACCGCTACTACTACGTGGGCATCAACAAGAAGTTCTGATCGTGGGGCGCGGTAGCGCGCCGCCCCTTTGGTTTCGGTGACCAAGACGGCCGCCGGATTCGTCGCAGGACGGTCCGGCGGCTTGTCTATGCCTGGAAGCGGCGGGAGTCAGCCGCGGCGAATCTCGGAGCCCTTGAAGCGCACCTGCACGCGGAACACGCGCTTCACCCGGCAGGCGATCTGGCCGGTGGCCAGGTCCACGCGCTCGGGCACCTCCACGCGCTGAATGTCCACCGTGGCGTGGTAGCCGCGCTCGGAGAACACGTCGATCAGCATCGCCAGCGCCACTGGGTCCTTGAGGATTTCGTCCTCCGTGTTGACGAGGGCGACGCCGGAGATGGCGTGGCGCACGATGATCGGGAACATTTTCGCGCGCATCAGCTCGACGACGCGGGCGAACAGTTCGGACTGGTCCCGCGCGTAGCCGTCGAGGCGCTTTACCAGCTCCTGCCGGGCATGGATGACGATCTCGTTCGCCACCGGGATCGCCGACAAACGGTCCACCGTGCGGGGATCGAGCTCCAAGGTGCTCTGGTATTCGAGCTCACGGGTGATGTTGTTCTCAACCTCGGCAACCAAGCCCTGAGCGTTGATGAAGTGGTAATGGAAGTTCTCCTTGAGGGATTGGAGCGCGTCCCACGTCTGCTCCTTGAAAACGCGGTAGCGGCGTTGCGCCAGCGCGGGATCCTGGTCGGTGGCGCGGTCTTCCCAAAGCTCGCCGTCGCCGGTGCGCTGAACTTCCTCGTTGTGCGCGCGCACTTGGCGGCCGCGGTGGAGCTGGCGCTCCACGGACGTCTTCTCGTCCACGAAAAGCACCATGATGTGGATGGTCGGCTGCCGAAAGTGCAGGCCGAGCGGTGAGTCGTAGAACTCCGTGCGCAATTGCTGCATCTTGGCCACGAGCAGCTTGAGGCACTCCACCTGCACGCGGGTGCGCGGGAACCCGTCGAGGATCACGCCATCGCGGTATTCGGAGCGCAGGAGGCAGCGAAGAAGCAGGCCGACCACCTCGCGGTCGCCGACCATGGAGCCGGCGTCCTTGAGGCGACGGGCCTCGGGCGAGTCGAGGAGCGCGGAGATGACGATGGGCCCGCAGGGCAAGCCGCGGGCTCGCGCGATGAAGTCGGTCTGCGTGCCCTTGCCTGCTCCGGGCGCGCCGCCGAGGAGGATGATCTCCTTGGGAAAGCGGAGTTGGTCGCGGCCGAACTCGTGCTCGAGGTCCGCCCAAACGGCATCGAAGATGAGC
>CALMOL010000068.1 GCA_937871685.1 uncultured Verrucomicrobiota bacterium | reverse complement strand
CTTCCCGCCCCGGCCCCCGCCGCCGCGGCGCGCGCGCAATACCGCTGCCTGCTGCTTTTCGGGGCGCCCGGCTCGGGCAAAGGCACGCAGGGCAAGAGCATCGGCTCCATCCCGCGCTTCGTGCACTTCTCGTGCGGCGACGTGTTCCGCTCGCTCGACACGCGCACGCGCCTGGGCCGTCAGTTCCTCGAGTATTCCTCGCGCGGCGAGCTGGTGCCCGATGAGCTGACCGTGGAGCTGTGGGACGAGCACATCGAGCGCATGGTGGACGCAGGCCGCTTCAAGCCGGACATCGATTTGCTGGTGCTCGACGGCATCCCGCGCAACCGCCGCCAGGCCGAGCTCATGGACGCCGCGATCAAGGTCGAGCGCGTCTTCCACCTCACTTGCCCGGTGCGCGCCAAGCTCGTCGCGCGCCTCAAGAAGCGCGCGATCAAGGACAATCGCCTCGACGACGCCAACGAGGAAGTGATCCGCCGCCGCCTGGAAACCTACGAGATCGAGACGCGTCCCGTGCTCGACTTCTACGCGCCGCGCGGCATCACGAAGGTGATCGACGCGACGATGCCGCCGGTGGTGGTGATGAAGGAAATCCTGGATGGAGTGACCGAGATCGAGAATCTGCCGCAGTCGGCGTGATTCTACTCAAGGTGGACGGCGCGATCCCTCGCGCCGTCAGTGGGCGTGCCAGCGCCGAGAATTCCAGTCGGCTTTGCCGCCGCCGACGGCGCGAGGGATCGCGCCGTCCACCTCGAAAGCAAGCGCAGGGCGGAGTCACTCCGCCCGCAACAGTTTGAGCGGGTCCACCCGCGCGGCTCGTCGGGCGGGAAGGAGTCCGCCGAGCACGGCCGCCCCGAGGCCCACGACGCCGGCGATTGCCAGCGCGGTCCACTCGGTCCGCAGTCCGCTCATCATCCAGGCGCCGAGCACGCGCGGCAACCCCGCCGCCAGCGCGAGGCCGATGCCCGCTCCGAGCGCGCCGAGCGCCAGCGCATCCCGGACCACCTCGCCGCGGCCGCGCGCGGGCGCCGCGCCCTGGGCGCGGCGCACGGCGATCTCGCGGGAGCGCGTGGCCACGAGGTAGCCCAGCGCACCCAGCACGCCGAGCGCGGCGAGAAGCGTCGCCAGCACGCCGAAGCCGGTGGTCAGGCGCACGGTGGCGAGATCATTGCGCACCCATCGCCGCGCGCGCTCCTCCAGCGTCATCCAGCGCGTGAACATCACGGATGGCACTTCCCTCGCCACGCGCCGCTGCACCGCGTCGCGCAAGATGGCGGCGTCGTCTTCGGCCCGCACCACGAGGCAAGCAGCCGGCTCGCCCGGCTGGAGCGGCAGGAAAAACATCGCCGGCGCTTCCTCGCGCACGCCGTTGATCCGCGCGTCGGCCACCACCCCGACGATCTCGAACTCGGAGTTCCCCAGCGCCGCGTCGTAGGAAAAGATGCGCCCGAGCGGGCTGGCATCGCCATAGACTTGGCGTGCGAGGCGCTGGCTGACCAGGGCCGCGCGCGCTTGGCCCTGGCGGTCTGCCAGGGCGAAGTTGCGTCCCGCGAGCAGCGTCATGCCCATCGCGCCGAGGTAGCGCTCGTCGATGCGCTCGCCTTGGACGGACTCGGCCGGCGGCTGGACGCCGTCGCCGCGGAAATACACCTTGCTCGACGATGCGCTGCCGGAAAGCGCGCCGTGCGAGGAGAACCCAACCGCGCGCACCTGCGGCAGTTCTTCCGCCGCCGCGCGCATGCGCTCGAGCGTGGCAGCTTGGCGCTCCGGGGGGATGCCCGCCGAGGCGAGGTCGAAGAAGGTCGAGATCACGCTCTCGCGCGCGAAGCCCGGCGCGGCTCCGAGGACGCGGCGAAGGTCGAGCGCAAGCGCGCCCGCCACGGCTACGAGCAGCACGGAGAGGGCAAGCTGAAAGACCACCAGCGCACGCCCCAGGCGCAGCGAGCCGCGGGCCGTGCCGCCGCCGTGGCCTTGGATCACGGAAGCCGGCGGCAGGCGGGCCATCAGCCAAGCCGGCGCTGCGCCGAGGAGGAATCCGAGCAGCAGGGCGAGGCCGGCCAGGCCGGCGAGGAGCGCGGCATCGGGGCCGGCGAGGTCATCGGCCGCGCCGGGCACCAGCCAGCGAGCGAGGAGCGGCGTGAGCGGCACGCCGAGCAGCACGCCCGCCAGCGCGCCGGCCACGGAAAGCAGCAGCGCCTCGACCATGGCCCAGCGCGCCAGCCGGCCATGGCTGGCACCGAGCGCGAGGCGCACGCCCATCTCGCGCCGCCGGGCCAGCCCGCGCAGGAGGAGCAGGGTGGAGGAGTTGGCCACCGTGACCAGCACCACGGCTCCGACGAGCAGCGAGAGCGTCACGCCGGCCGCGCGGAAGTCGTCGCGCGTGACGGAGAACCCCTGGGGGCTGGGAACGAACCGCGGCGACTGGCGCGCGAGTCGCTCGCGCTCGTCCGGCTCGCTCAGGATGGCCTGCACCGAGGTGATCTGCGGCCGCCACGCGCCCTCGAGCGCGCCGTGCAAGGCCGCGGCGTCGCCCGTGGCGCGCACCAGGGCGAAGAGCCACCACACGTTGTCGCTCGTGCGCCAGCCGGGGAGCGTGAGCGGCTCCTTGTCATCCGTGATGGAGGCGGCCGACGGTTCCGCTCGCAGCGCCGCATGAAGGCCGCTCGGCAGCCATGCCTCGACGCCCGTGCCCACCGCCACGCCCGAGAAGCCTTCGGGCGCGATGCCGACGATCGTCACGTCCAGCCCGTTGAGCTGCACGACGTGTCCGACCGCGGCGGGGTCGCCGGCCAGCCGGTTGCGCCACCAGCGGTGCGAGATCACGGCCACCGGCTGCGCCCGGCCGACTTCATCATCCGCCGGAGTGAGGAGACGCCCGCGCGCGGGCGCAAGCTGGAGCGCGGAAAAGAAGGTGCCGTTGACGAACACGGCCGAGAGCGGCTCGGCCGCGGCGTTGTTCAGGCGCAGCGCCAGCCGGACCGTGCTGGTGTAGGCGGCCACGCGGCCCGCCGCCGCCGGATGCTCGCCGAGGCGCTGGATGGTCGGTGCGCTCACGCGCATCGGCTGGAGCTTCGGGCCGACGACGAGCTGAAGCTGCTCGGGGCGCGGCACCGGCAGCGCGTCGAGCACCACGCGACGCACCAGCGTGGCGATGGCCGTGGTGGCGCCGATGCCGACGGCCAGCACCGCCACCAAGCTCAGCGCGAAGCCCGGCCGGCGCCGCAGCCCGCGCGCGGCAAGGCGCACGTCCTGCGCCAGCGATTCCAGGCCCGGCCAGCCGAGCGCCTCGGTGGCGACCGCCGCGGC
>CALMOL010000067.1 GCA_937871685.1 uncultured Verrucomicrobiota bacterium | reverse complement strand
CCCCAGGACACTCGCTACGGCTCCTACCTCGTGTTCGGCGACTCGCTTTCCGACAACGGCAACCTCTTCAACGCCACCTCACGCACCCAGCCGCCCTCGCCGCCTTATTTCAACGGCCGCTTCTCCACCGGCCCGGTGTTCGCCGAGCTCGTCTTCCCCGGCCTGACGCAAGCCACCACCGCGCCGGCCACCGCGCGCTCCATTGACTTCGCCTTCGGTGGCGCCACCGCGCAGGGCGCCAGCACGCTGCCGCCCTCGTTCTCCTCCCAGCTCGGCCTCTTCGCCCAGCGCCAGTTCGCGATCCCTTCGACCGCGCTCGTCTCCGTGCTCTTCGGCGCGAACGACTTCTTCAACGCCGTCCCCGTGGCTGCCAACCAGAACTCGGCCGCCATCACCGCCCTCGCCAACGCCTCCGCCACCTCCATTCTCGGCGGCGTCAACACGCTCATCGCGCGCGGCGGGCAGAACTTCCTCGTCTATGGCCTGCCCGACCTCGGCACCATCCCGCAGTTCGCCGGCACCGCCGCCCAGCCGCTGGCCACCATCTACACGGACACGCTCAATTCCTCGCTGCGCGCCCAATACAACTCCCTCGCGCTCGCCAATCCTGGCCTGACCATCCGCTACTTCGACCTGCGGCCCTTCCTCGCCAAGATCCAGGGCATGGCCGCATTCTATGGCTTCTCCGGCGGCCCCACCGGCCGCTACATCACCGCCGCCAATACCCTCGCCGGCGACCCGAACACTTTCATCTTCACCGACGGCGTGCATCCTACCGCCCAGGTCGGCCGCCTCGCCGGCTTCGCGGTGCTCGAAGTGTTGAATCCCGAGGTCCCCCTCCGCGCCGGCATCGCCCCCGCCCGCGCCGCGCTGGCCACCGCCGACCTCTACAACTGGCAGGCCATCACCCGCCTCGACGCCCTGCGCTCGCGCAACTTCGACCCGGCCCCGATGACGCCTGTCTATGATGCCATAGGCGGCCCCGGGGCCTCCGACGGCAAGGGCAAGGCCATGGTCGAGCCCCGCCGCGGCTTCTTCGAGATGTATGCCGGCTACGGCTTCCAGGACGGCGATCGCGAGGGCGACTTCGGCTCCACCGGCTTCCGCTACCGCGTCCAATCCGGCTTCGCTGGCGGCGACTTCACGCTGGGCTGCGGCCTGACCGGCGGCCTCATGCTGAACATCGGCGAGACCACCGGCCGGCTCGACGGCGGCCAGGGCCGCTTCCGCCTCAACACCAACTACGTGGCCGCCTACGCCATGTTCCGCCCGAAAATGATGCCCGGCCTCTTCATCGACGGCTCCTTCGGCGGCGGCACCGTGGACGTGGACCGCTTCGACCGGCAGACCTTCGTGCCCGGCTTCGTCGCCCGTTCCGGCGACGGCTCCGGCACCATTCTCACCGGCCACGTGCGCGGCGGCTACGAGTTCAAGCTCGGCCGCAACGTAACCTTCGGGCCCACGGCCGCGTTCCGTTACCTCAACTCGACCATGCGCGGCTTCAACGAGGTGGACGCCGGCGGCCTGGAGTTCTCCTACGCGCGCAACTCCATCTCCTCCTACAACGGCACCTTCGGCCTCTTCGCCAACGCGACGACGAAGCTCGGCTCCATGGACGCCGCGCTGCGCCTGAAGTTCAACTACACGCATGACTTCAACGACGGTCGCCGCAACGTGCGCGGCCGCCCGCTGAGCGGCGTGGGCTATGACACCGTGCTGTCCACCTACGAGGGCAACCGCGACGGCTTCGACTTCGGCGTGGGCGGCACCCTGATGCTGACCAAGCGCCTCGGCGTCTCCGCCGACTACACCGGAAACGTGCGCGAGGACGACAAGTTCCAGACCACCGGGAGCGCCAACGTGCACTTCTAGTTCTGACCTTCCCGCGGCCCAGCGCCGCGCCTTCCTTCCCGCCCCGTCCCCGCCTCCCGCGCGGGACGGGGCGTTTTGCGGTTGTAGAGCCGGCTCTGTCCGCACAGTCGAGGGGGTTGGATGTTTGTCCGGCTGGACCATCTGCGCAGCGCAAGCAAAATCCTTCGCTGTTCACAGCGTCCCTCCGCCCGGCTCAATTTTTCTTTCCTTCGTTGCGCGTGCCGTTCATGAAATTTCGGCCGCGTCTCCCTGACCTGAACTTCGCTTTCACCTTCACCGACGCCGCGCTTTCCGCCGTCCGCGCTCCGGCGCGAGAATCTGCCGCCCATCTCCGTTTGGTTCAGCCAACGCGCCCGTGACGCCGCTTCCCGCCGACTTCCGCCTGAGACCATCGTTCAGACGACTTTTTCGGCCACCTGCTCCTCCGCCATGTTCTCTCCGTCTCGCCTTCGCCTGCTGCTACGCGCCTGCGCCGTCGGCGTTCTCTTCCTCGCCGCCGCCGGCTCCCTGCCCGCGGCGAAAGTGCGTCTTGCCAACGACCAGCCCGCCGCGCGCGCCCTGGCCTTCCCCGGCCAGGACTACGGTGGCTTCCGCGTTGTGGAGGTGGACGACGCCACCGCGAGCGCCCTCGCGGCCTCGGGCCTCGGCGAGAAGCTGGCCGACGCGGACGTGATCCACCTCAACGCCGGCGCGCTGGATACCACCAAGCCCGCCGCGAGGGCCTTGCGCGTCGCGACCGCTGGTTTCACCGGCAAGCGCCTGCATCTCGTGCAGTTCGCCGGGCCCATCAAGCAGGAGTGGGTGGACTCGCTGGAGAAAGACGGCCTGCGCGTGGTCACCTACATTCCCAACAACGCTTACCTCGTCTGGGGCGAGTCCTCCGGCGTTGCGCGCTTCCAGGTCCGCGCCGCAGACGTGGCCGCGAGCGCCGTGCAGTGGGAGGCCCCGTGGCGCGACGAATGGAAGCTTGCCCCTAGTGTGCGCGCCGACCCGCAAACGGGCCGCGCGGCGGCTGAGTGGCTCGCGGTGCAGCTCGTCGAGGACAAGGAAAGCAACGCCGCCACCCTGGCCATCCTCCGTGCGGCGGGCGGCTACTTTCTGAAGGATCCGGAAAAGGCCGGCGGCTACGTGAACTTCGTATTGCGTCTCCCCGCCTCGGCGCAAACGATCCTCACGGCGCGGCCCGACGTCGTCTCGATCCACCGCTACGAGGAGCCGAGGAAGATGGACGAATCCCAGGCCATGGTGCTCGCGGGCAATCTCAACGGCAATGTGCCCAACCCGGGCAATTACTTCTCCATTTTGGCCGGCTGGGGGTTCACCCAGGCGCAGTTCGACGCTTCCAACTTTATCGTGGATGTGTCCGACACCGGCATCGACAACGGCACCGCCACGCCCAATCACTTCGTGCTCTACCGCAACGGCGACAAGGCCCAAACCTCGCGTCTGGCCTACCGCTCCTCGCAGGGCACCGCCGGCTCCGACGCAGGCCAGGGCAACGGCGGACACGGCCAGCTCAACGCCTCGATCATCGGCGGCTTCGTGCCCAACACGAGCGTGACAGTCAACGGCAACACCACGAGCACCACAACGTTCCCGCACGCCGATTCGCAGGGATTCCGCTACGGGCTAGGCGTGGCGCCCTTCAGCAAGCTGGGCAGTTCCATCATCTTCGACCCAGACTTCACCTTCCCGGACTTCCCAACGCTCCAAGCCGTTGCCTACGCGTCAGGTGCCCGCATCTCGTCCAACTCGTGGGGATCGCCCGTTGCTGGCGCCTATACGGCAGACTCCCAGACTTTCGACCGCTTGGTGCGCAACGTCCCGGGCGGCACGGCCGGCAACCAGTCCATGGTCCTCGTTTTCTCGGCCGGCAATAGAGGGCCCGGCGCCACCACCCTCGGTGCGCCTGGCACCGGCAAAAATGTCATCACCGTGGGCGCCGCCGAGGGCGTGCGCTCCCATGCGCTCGCCGTGGGCGGGCTCGACGCGGCTGGCACCGACGGCAGTGGCTTGAATGACGCCAGCGCCAACTCGGCCAACGATCTTCTCGGGGTCTCCTCCCGCGGACCTTGCACCGACGGGCGCATCAAGCCCGACCTCGTGGCTGGCGGCACGCACGTGACCGGCATGACGTTCGTGACGGCCTCCTCCACGCTCAACGGCACCGCCGCCGCCACTTTCCGCGCGGAAGGCATCTCCGGCCTGACCGGCAACACCGCCGCCACCGGCCAAGCGGCAGACTTCTTTCCCACCGTCAACTCGGGTGGCACCCCGCCCTACAACCAAGCCCAGCAGTGGTGGACCACTTCCTCGGGCACCTCGCACTCGACCGCGGCGGTGAGCGGCGCGGCGGCGCTCGTTTACCAGCAGTTCCTCAACAACCCGGCCTATCTCGGAGCCAATCGCACCCCGTCCGGTTCCGCTCCGCCCTCGCCCGCGCTGGTGAAAGCCTACCTGATGAACTCGGCGCGTTACCTGACCGGGGCAAACGCCAACGATCAACTCCCATCCAACGCGCAGGGCATGGGCCACGCCAACCTGGGCACCGCCTTCGACGGGGTTTCACGGGCCATCCGTGATCAGCACGCGAACGACCGTTTCACCGGCACCGGCCAAGCGCGCACGTTCGCCGGGACCATCACGGACAGCACCAAGCCTTTCCGAGTCACGCTGGCGTGGACGGACAAGGAAGGCCCGACCGCGGGCAACGCCTACGTCAACGACCTGAACCTGATCGTGACCGTGGGCGGCCAGACTTACCGGGGAAACGTGTTCAACGCGACCGGCGGCCTGTCCGCCACCGGCGGCGCGGCCGACGCGCGCAACAACGTCGAGAGCGTGTTTCTGCCGGTGGGCACTGCCGGCAATTTCACGGTCACCGTTTCCGCCGCCAACATCGCCGGTCAAGCCGACCCCACGGTCGCGGGCAACAACCAGGACTACGCCCTCGTGGTTTATAACTCCGGCGCGCTGAGCACCGTGCTCACGCCGCCCCTTCTTTCTGTGGGCGCCGTCTCCTTCGGCACGGGCAACATGCTCGTGCCCAATGGCTGCAACACACTGACGATCCCGCTCTTCAACGGCGGCGAAATTTCCGCCGCCGCCGTGTCGGCCACGCTGGCTGCCTCCACCACGGGCGTGACCGTCACGCGGGCCAGCTCGGCTTATCCCGACGTCGCCCCCATGGCCACCGCCGGCAACGCCACCTCCTTTCAGGTGTTCGCCGCTGCTTCCGTGCCCTGCGGCACGCAGGCTGCCTTCACGCTCACCGTGAGCTATTCCGGCGGGGGCTCGCCAACCGTGATCCCCCTCACGCTGCAAGTGGGCGCGAGCAACACCGACTACGCCTTCACCGCGTCCACCGGCGCCACCATTCCCGTGGGCGGCGTCCTCGTCGCCAGCTCGAACACCGACGACGCCGTGGTAAGCGTGACCGGCCCGCCCTTCGCGTTCAGCATCTACGGCACCAACTTCGCCGCTGGCGCCACCCTGCGCGCCTCCACCAATGGCAACCTGCAGCTGGTCTCCACCGGAGGCGCGAGCTCCGAGGTCAACGCCGCGCTCCCCTCGGCCACCTTCTCGGCGACCGCGCCCACGCTGATGCCGTATTGGGATGACCTCATCCTGACCACCACCAACGGCGGCATCTACGTGAACACCGTCGGCACCGCACCCAACCGGCAGTGGGTCGTGGAATGGCGCGGCCGTGCGTATCTGGCCGGTTCCTCTTCCATCGCGCAGACGATCAACTTCGCCATCGTGCTGACCGAGGGCTTCAACGGCTTCGAATACCGCTACGCCCAGGTCGCCGACGCCACCGGCGCCAACGGCTCCTCGGCCACCGTGGGCGTGCAGGCCGGCGGCGCGGCGGGCTCAAGGTTCACGCAGTATTCCCTCAACGCGGCAAATGTTACCGCTGGCTTGGTGCTCACCGCGGCCTTCCCCGCGTGCGTTTCCGGCTCCGGACCGTGCGACACCACGGCGCCAACGCTCTCGCCGGTGGCCATCGCGTCCAGCAACGACTTTGCCTCCCGCGCCAAGGCTGGCGACGTGATCACGCTGACCTTCACGGCCAGCGAGCCGATCCAACCCCCCAGCGTGACCATTGCCGGCCGCGCGGCTTCCGTTTCCGCGGCGGGCGGCAACTCCTGGACGGCCACGCTGAACGTCCTCGCTTCCGACCCGCAGGGCACGGCCGCCTTTTCCGTCGCCTTCCGCGATCTCGCCGGCAACAGCGGCGCCACTGTCACCGCCACCACCAACAACAGCGCCATCGTCATCGACAATACTGCGCCGACAATTTTGGCGGCGAGCGTCGCCTCCAACAACGCGACGCCCTCGCGAGCCAAGGCCGGCGACGTGGTCACGCTGACCTTCACCACCAGCGAACTCACCTTCATCCCGGGGGTGACCATTGCCGGCCGCAACGTGATCTCCTCCCCCTCCGGCGGCAACGTGTGGACGGCCAGCACCACCGTGGCCGCGGGCGATCCCCAGGGCGCGGTCGCCTTTGCCATCACGCCCCGCGACTTGGCCAGCAACATCGGCGTCACCGTCACCACCACCAGCAATGGCAGCGGCGTCGCCATCGACACCGCGGCGCCAACCCTCTCGGCGGTCGCGCTCGCGTCCAACAATGCGGTGCCCTCCCGCGCCCGGGCCGGCGACACGCTGACCCTGGCCTTCACGGCCAGCGAGCCGATCCAGGCTCCCGCCGTCACCATCGCTGGGCGCGCCGCGGCCGTGGCCAGCGCAGGCGGAAACTCCTGGACGGCCACCCTCGCGGTGGATTCAGCCGATCCCATGGGCGCAGCCACCTTTGCCATCGGGTTCCGGGATCTAGCGGGCAACACCGGTCCCACTGCCACCTCGACCACCAATGGCAGCGGCGTCACCTTGGATACCTCCGCCCCGACCCTGCCCTCGGTCAGCATCTCCTCCAGCAATGCGGTTCCCTCGACCGCGGGCGTGGGCGACACGATCACGCTGGCCTTCAGCTCCGCCGAGCCGATCCAGACCCCGGCGGTGACCATTGCTGGCCGCGCCGCGATCGTCGCCAGCCCGGGCGCTAACGCCTGGACAGCCAGCGTCCGGGTGACCTCGGCCGATGCCCCCGGCGGCGTGCCCTTCCTCATCACCTTCCGCGACTTGGCCGGCAACAACGGCGGCAACGTCACCGCGACCACCAACGGCAGCGCCGTCACCATCGACACCCCGGTGGGCGCCGCCGCCATCGTCGCCCAGCCCGTTAGCCAGACTGCGCCCGCGGCCGTGGCGACCGACGCCACTACGACCGTCACCTTCAACGTCACGGTTTCCGGTCCCGGACCGTTCACCTACCAGTGGCTCTTCAACGACGCGCCCATTCCCGAGGCGCCTGCCGCGCGCCCGGCGGCCAGCGGCGCCGGTTCGGCAACGGTTATCAGCGGCACCACCAAGCCTACGCTGACCATCACCAACCCCACCGCGGCCAATGTCGGCAAATACACCGTCCGCGTCACTTCCCAGCCTGGCGTGAGCATCGTCTCGACGGAGGCCCGGCTGGAGCTTGGCACGCTGGCCCCGCGGCTCATCAACCTATCTACGCGCCTGCGCGTGGAAACCGGCGAAAATATCCTGATCGGCGGCTTCGTCATCCAGGGCTCAGCCACCAAGCGCACCCTCGTGCGCGCGCTGGGCCCCTCGCTGGCTGCCGCCGGCGTGGCTGGCGTGCTCGCCGACCCCGCGCTTGAGATCCGCGATGCGGCGGGCGCACTGGTCGCCGCCAACGACAACTGGCGCTCGAACAACGCGGCCGCGGTGCAGGACACCGGCTTGGCCCCGTCCAGCGACGCCGAGTCCGCCCTCGTGCTGGATCTGCCCGCCGGCGCCTACACCGCCCTGGTGCGCGGAGTGGGCAACGCCACCGGCGTGGCCCTCGTGGAGGTGTATGACCTCCAGCCCTCGGCCACGGGAATCCGCCCAATCAACCTCTCGACCCGCGGCCGCGTGCAGACCGGCGACAACGTGATGATCGGTGGCTTCGTGGTCAACGGCACGGCCAGTCGTCGCGTGGTGATCCGCGCCATCGGCCCAGCGCTGGCCGGGGCCGGCGTCCAAGGCGCGCTGGCCAACCCCACGCTCCAGATCTTCAACGGCCAAGGCCAGCCCATCGCCGCCAACGACGACTGGCAAACCCAGACCACGGCGGGTTCCTCCGCCGCCGACCTGATGGCGCTGGGTCTCCAGCCCCCCGATCCGCGCGAGGCGGCGATCGTGCTCGCGCTGCCGCCCGGCGCCTACACCGCCATTGTCAGAGGGGCGGGTGACACCTCCGGCGTTGCCATCGTCGAGGTGTATGAAGTGCCCTGAGTCGGTCGGAATGGATGCCGGCGCGAGATGATGCTGGCGCGGCCAAGCGGAGTATAGCCTCGCAGTTGGCAGCTTTCTTTCCCCAGCGCACCACGATGCGCCGGAAGCGGCTCGTCCAGGAATACGTGCGCTCGGACTACTTGGTGGGCGGGCAAAGGCACTGGGGCCACTGGTTTGGGCGCGGTGTGCTCGGGCGTGCTCCTTCAGATTCCAGGCCCCGCCCGCGCAGCCCAGAGCCGTGGCGTCCTGGCTCACCTCGTCAAGCCGTAGCCCGCGTCCCGTGTAGAGGAGTTTGGGCCTGGCCCGGCTGGGCGCCAGCGCGCGGCGCCGCCAAGGTAGCCGCGAAAAGCTTGCACCCGTTTTCAGGGAGGTTGATTGGATGCAGGGGCGTTTCGTGCCTGCTGCCGGCTGGAAAACGGCCTTCGCAGACCGTTTTTCAGTCTTCGCAGAGCACTTTTCAGCCTGCGCAGGGCATTTTTCAGCCTGCGCAGGGCATTTTTCAGTCTTCGCAGAGCGTTTTTCGGCCTGCGCAGGGCATTTTTCAGTCTTCGCAGAGCGTTTTTCAGCCTGCGCTGGCTCGATTCTGCTCTGAGCGAGCGCAGCGGGTCGTGCTTTGACGGCTGGAGCGACCAAGCGCACCTTTCCCACCCTGGCCGGCCCATCGCTCAGTGACTATGAAATCAGGTGCAAAGGGTTGCGCTTGGCCCCGGCCGCCGCCACGGCCTCCGGCACGCTGCCTTCGCACCTTTGGTGCCCGGCCTGGCGAGGAGGCTTGGCACAAAACCGCGCAAGGTGGCATGATTGCTGAATTTTCATATTTCCAGAAACTGAGAGGCGGACTGTGCCCGAGTGGCTCGAACCCTCTCAATATTGATCCCGGATACGTTCAATTTTGATTGACATCTTCTTTGTCATCCCTCACAAGCGGGCCGGCCCTTTTTCAGTTCTTCGTTCTCCGCCTCATTCGTATGAATCCGCACCCTAAACGTTCCTCCCGCCGCCGGCTCAGCCTGCTGGCCCTTCTGCTCCTGTCCGCCGGCACCCAGGCATCCGCCCAGATCAACGGCAACCTCACCGGTGCCGCCTTGACCTACAATTACAGCACCGCGCCCTGGGTCATCACCAGCGGTCTGGGCACCTACCCGGACGGCGGCGGCGTGGCGACGTTCAATCCCATCACCAGCCCGGTCCCCGGCACCCTGGTCACGTCCTCGACCGTCACCTTTGACGTGTCGCCCACGCTTTCGCAGATCGCGGTCAACACGCCCATCCAATACATCCTCGCTACGGCCGCGGGCCAGTCCATCGTCGCGTCGAGCACGGGCCTGACGTTCAACATGGTCTCGACGGCGCAGAACGTCGCCATCAACGGCATTCCCACCTCCGTTGCCTTCGGCACGCAGGTCACCGGCAGCATCTCAGGCGGCGGCACCGCGGGCCTGATCAAGACCGGCTCGGGCAACCTTACCCTCTCGGGCACCAATACCTACACCGGCGGCACGCACTTCAACGGTGGCTTCACCATCATCAACAGCACGGCGGCGGTCGGCGACTCGGTATTGGGCGCCACGGGCGCGGGCAACGGCCTGTCCTTCAACGGCGGCTCGGTGCTCTTCAACACGGTCGGCGGCCTGACCACCAACCGCGACATCCTGCTGGAGGCGGGCGGAGGAACGGTGACCGGCCTCACGGCCACGACCCTCGGCGGCGTCATCAGCGGCTCCGGCTCGTTCACGCAGTTGGCCTTCGGCGCCGCGGGCACGCTCACGCTCACCGGGGCCAATACCTACACCGGGGCGACCGTCACCCGGTCCGGCAACAACTCCACCGGCACGGCGATTCCTACCATTGTCACTACCACCCTCAGTGGCGCCGGCAGCATCGCATCGAGCAGTTCCTATGACCTCATGGGAACCTTCACCCTCTCGAACACGGCGGCCAACAACACCAACCGCCTGAGCGACACCGCCGCCATGACCGTGCGCGGCGTCAACTTCGTTTCCACCGGCAGCGCCACCGCCACCTCGTCCGAGACCATCGGCGCGGTCACGGGCGCCAACGGCTCCAGCACGTTCCTCGTCACGCCCGGCGCCGGTCAGGCCAACAGCCTGACGATGGCGAGCCTCACCCGCCAGAACAACTCGACCTTCGTCTTCCGCGGCGCGGGCCTGGGCGGCACCCCCGGCGCGGGCGTCGCGAACATCTACTCCACGGCGGCCCCCGCCCTGACCGGCGGCGGCGGCGGCGCGGGCAGCACCGTCATTTCCGTCCTGCCCTACGCGGTCGGGAACAACACCGCCTCGACCGCCTTCACCGCGGCGGGCCTGGTCGGCAGCTCGTTCGTGACCTACGACGCCAACGGCTTCCGCCCGCTGGCCACCACCGAATACGCCACTGCCTTTGGTGGCAGCAACCTCGACAACGTGCGCCTCACGGCCGCGACCGCGGCCGGCGCGAACGTGACCGCCAACTCGGTGCTCTTCGCCCCGGCGGCCGCCGCCACGCTTTCGGGTGGGACGATCAACATCACCAGCGGCGCGTTCCTTTACTCGCCGACCGCCAATGCCACCGGCACGGTGAGCGCGGCGCTCAATTTCGGCGCCGCCGAGGGCGTCGTCTCCAACACCAGCACGCTGATCATGAGCGGCGTCCTTTCCGGCTCCAACGGCTTGACGCTCAACACGGTCTTTGCTCCCACGAGCACCTTTACTCCCTCGCTTACTCTCTCGGGCGCGAACACCTACACCGGCAACACGACCATCAACAGCGGCATCGTCGGCTTCTCGGGCACCATCGCCGATGGCACCCCGGGCGCCTTCGGCGTCGGCGGTGCCGGCAGCGCCATCATCCTGAACGCCGGCACCAACGTCGCCGGCATTTCCGCGACCGCCGTCTCCACGGTCAACCGCGACATCAGAGTCATCGGCAACGGCCCGAACTACCTCTCCGGGGCCGCCACCGCCACCGTCACGTTCAACGGCGGCATCAGCCTGAATGGCAACCTGAACATCTACGGCTTCAACAACTCCGCGGCCGGGGCGTTCACCTTCAACGGCGCCATCTCCGGCCCGGGCAGCATCAAGGACGTCGCGGACACCTTCGGCGTCTTTAACGGCAACAACACCTACTCGGGCGGCACCACCCTGGCCGCCAGCAGCTACTTTGCCGGCTCGGACACCGCCTTCGGCACCGGCACGGTCACCATCAACGGCACCGGCCTGATCTCCGGCGTCGGCACCACGCCCCGCACGCTGGCCAATAACTTCGTTCTGAACTCCACCGGCGGCTTCGGCGGCACGGCCCCGCTGACCCTCACCGGCGGCGTGGACCTGAACGGCTCCCGCTCGATCGTGTTCAGCAATACCGCGCTGACAACCTTCGCTGGCGTGGTGTCCAACGGTGCGATCACCAAGACCGGCACCGGCGCGGTGGCCTTCAATAGCCCAACCGGCAACACCTTCACCGCTGGCTTCGTCGCTGGTGCCGGCACCGGCGCCATCTACGTCAACAACAACACCGGCTCGGGCCTCGGCACCGGCGCGGTATCGATCGGATCGACCACCACGCTGGCAGGCGGCTTCACGATCGCCGGCAACACCTCGATCGCTGGCCGCCTTTCCCCCGGCAACGGCACCGGCCTGACGGCTGCCACCGCCGGCTCCGGCTCCATCGGCACCGCCAACTTCGGCGGCAACCTGGTGTTCTCCTCGGCCACCACCAGCAGCATGCTGCTGGAGATCGCCAGCGCGACCAACTACGACCGGGTCAATATCGGCGGTGCCCTTACCCTCGCCGGCACGGTAAGCATCGCGACCATCGGTGGCTACACCGTTCAGGCGGGCAACACCTTCGACTTCGCCGACTTCGCCTCCGTCACCGGCGCCGTCACCTTTGATTTCACTGGAGTGACGTTCGCGCCCGGCGTGTCCTTCGACAGCTCGGCCTTCGCCGCCACCGGCGTGCTTACCGCGGTCCCCGAGCCCGGCACCTGGGCGATGATCGGCGTCGGCGCGCTCGCGCTGGCCGGCGTTCAGCTCCGCCGCCGCCGCAACTAAGGAAACAGGGCGGCATCCGTCGCGCTTCTCGATTCACGGCCGGAAGGGTTGATCCCTTCCGGCCGTTTTTCTTTGGCGAGATCCTGCGCCTGACCAAACCACCCATGCGCCTGACGCTCCGGGTCATGTGAAGGACCCCCTGAGGCCAGCCTTATGGCGATGTGCCCCACCCAATCATAGAGTTCGGTGGACGACTCTGCCAGGGGCGCTCGAGATCGATAATCAAGTCCTGCATTCCCGAAGCAAGGTTGCCACCCAGCCGGCGGCGGTTTCCGTGCCAGCATGGCTGACCTGAACCGCCGCTCCATCGTCGTCGCCATCGCCAATGAGACCGGGATGGTCCAGACCGAGGTGCAAGACATCGTGCGCCGAGCCTTTGACAAGATCACGGAGGCTCTTGAGCGAGGCGGCACGGTGTCGCTTCAAAACTTCGGCACCTTTGAGGTCCGCGTGGCCGCCAGCCGCACCGGCCGCAACCCACGGGATCCCAGCAAGCCCGTGCCCATCCCGCCGCGCGCCGCCGTGCGTTTCCAAGCTGCCGACGCCCTGCGCGAGACCGTGGCAAAGCTCCCCCTGCGCGCCGGCCCCAAGGGCTCCCTTCGCGTTCTAAAGCCGAGGTGAGCGGCGTCGCCACCGTTCTGAATTGATGGTGTGAGCCGCTTTGCCCACTCCAAACAAAACGGCGCGACCCCTTTCGGGATCGCGCCGCTGAAAATCAGGCGTGGATCAAGCGCGTCGGCGTCGGATCGCCACGCCCAGCAACGCCATGCCGCCCACGGCGAAGGTGGCCACCGTGCCGGGCTCGGGAACCGCGGTGAGCGTGAAAGACAGGGCGCTGTTCGCGCCGATCTGGCGGAAGTCGTTGGACTGGAAGTTGAAATCCGTGCGGCCGGAAGCGTTGCGGAAGTATCCGAAGTTCGGCGCGGTGCCGGTGTTGTTCGTGCCGGCCGCCAGCGCGCCCGTGCGCACCAGCGTGGTCAGGTTGTCGGTGCTCGCCAAACCGGTGCCGGTGTCCCCCTGGAACGAGAAGGTGATGCCGAAGGGGCCGGTCCCCACGAGCGCCACCGGCGTGCCCAGCGTGAACGTGAAGGTGTTGAAGGTGTTCGCGGTGGCGGCGAAAGCGCCAGCGTTGAAAAGGATCGGCGCGCCGATCGGGTTGGAGAAGACGAGACCCGTCGCGGAGCCGCCGCCGGTCGAGTCAAACGTCCCCCAGAACTGGATGCGCAGCGTGAGGTTGGTGTAATTCACCGTCGCCGCCGAGGCCAGGTTCACGCTGCCCCCGGTGATGAAGTTGCCTCCCAGGGCCGGGGTGAACCCCTGCCCCATGTAGGTGCGGGTGGCCGTCGGTAGGCTAGGCGTCAACTGGCCGGTGATGGAGTCGAAGACCACGTTTTGGGCGCTCGCCGTGCCGGCGACGCAAAGGGTGGCAAGGGCGAGGGCAAGGAAACGGGAAAGATTCATGACAAAACAGCGTTTACGCGCGGGCATTGTGACCGGTGGCACAAGGAGCACAACTGATTTCTGAATTTTCGCCCGCGGCGGACCCGGCGTTTTTTTTGACGGATTCGCGCGTCATGGGGTCGCCGGGCCGGAACCGACTGCCTACATTCGCCGCCCCGTTGCCATGCCGTCTTCCGTTGTTTCTCCCAAGCGTCCACGTTCCTCTCAAAAGCAGACTCGCCCGGCGCTCACGAAGGCGGTTCCCCCGCCAGCCACCGGCGCGGCATTTTCCGACCCCATCGAGATCCGCGGCGCGCGGCAGAATAATCTCAAGGGCTTCGACCTCGATCTCCCCACCGGCCAGTTGATCGTGGTCACGGGACCGTCCGGCTCGGGCAAAAGCTCGCTCGCTTTCGACACGCTCTACGCGGAGGGGCAGCGGCGCTACGTCGAAACCTTCTCGCCCTACACGCGGCAGTTCCTGGAGCGCATGGACAAGCCCCGCGTGGATTCCATCCGCGGCATCCCGCCGGCCATCGCCATCGAGCAGGCCAATCACGTCAAGAGCACGCGCTCCACCGTCGGCACGATCACGGAGATCAACGACTACCTGAAGATCCTCCTCCCGCGCCTCGCGCAGGCGTGGTGCCCGGAATGCCACGCGCGCGTCCAGCCTTGCACCGCGCGCGAGGTGGCCGCGCACGCCTTCGACCAGATGCCCGCCGGCGCGAGCGTGCTTGTCACCTTCCCCATCACGGTGCCGCCGGGCGAGAAGCCGGCACAGTTCTTCCCCTTTCTCCAGCAGCAGGGCTACCTGCGCGTGTGGCTCGATGGCAAAGCCGTCCGCACGGACGAGGCGCCGCCCGCCAGCCTCACTTGGCTGCCCGCCCGCGTGCCGGTGGTGCAGGACCGCCTCACGCTCACCGAGGAAAATCGCGGCCGTCTCTTCGAGGCGGTCGAGACGGCGCTGCGCTTCGGCAAGGGCCGCGCGTCGCTCGTGGACGCGGCGACCGGCCAAGCCACGCCGTTCTCCTCCGCGTGGGAATGCCCGCATTGCGACACGGCGATCACGCCGCCCTCGCCGGGTCTCTTCTCCTTCAACCATCCGCTCGGCGCGTGCCCGTCGTGCCGCGGCTTCGGCCGCACGCTCGGCATCGATTACGACCGTGCCCTGCCGGACCGCCGCCTCTCGATCGCGCAGGGCGTGGTGCGGCCATTTCAAACGGGCTTCTCGCAGGACTGCCAGCGCGATCTCCTCAAGGCCGCGCGCCGCGACGACATCGACATCAACGTTCCCTTCGCCGAGCTGCCCCCCGCCGACCAAGACTGGGTGCTCTACGGCTCCTCCCGCTCGCCTGATGCGACCTCCGGCCCTACCGGCGACGAGCTTTACGCGCAGGGCCGCTGGTATGGCGTGAAGGGCTACTTCGACTGGCTGGAGTCGAAGACCTACAAGATGCACGTCCGCGTGCTCCTCTCGCGCTACCGCGCCTCCACCCCATGCCGCGCGTGCAAGGGCGGGCGGTTCCAGCCGGCGACGCTGAACTTCCGCATTCCCGCCGAGGGCCACTTGACCGGCCTCACGCTCCCGCAGATCGCGGTGCTCCCGCTGCGCGATACGTCGCGCATCTTCGCCGCACTTCCGCCGCTGCTCGATCCGGCCGGCGCGATGGCTCACGGCGAGGTGACCACGCGCCTGCGCTACCTCGTCGAGGTCGGCCTCGGCTACCTCACGCTCGACCGCCCCACCCGCACGCTTTCCGGCGGCGAGATCGAGCGCGTGAACCTTACGACGTGCCTCGGCGCTTCGCTGGTCAACACGCTCTTTGTCCTCGATGAGCCGTCGGTCGGCCTTCACGCGCGCGATCTCGGCCGTCTCGTTCAGGTGATGCGCGGCCTGCGCGACAAGGGCAACACGCTCGTCGTCGTTGAGCACGAAGAAGCCGTGATCCGAGCCGCCGATCATCTCGTCGATCTCGGCCCCGGACGGGGGGAAGCGGGAGGCGACCTAGTTTATTCGGGGCCGCTGGGAGGAATCGGGGAGGTGAATCGTGAATCGTGGATGGTGAATCGTGCAAGCCGGAGAAAGGCGTCCACTCCCGCTTGCGACGATTCACGATTCACAATTCACGATTCACTCACGGCGGACTACCTAACCGGAAAGCGTTCAATCCCCGTCCCCGAGCAGCGCCGCACGCCGCGCGCCTGGCTCTCCATCCGCGGCGCCGCGGAGCACAACCTGCGCGATCTCGACGTGGACCTGCCGCTCGGCGTGCTCGGCGTGGTCACCGGCGTGTCCGGCTCGGGCAAGAGCACGCTCATGCATGACGTGCTCCACCAGAATCTTCTCCGCCGCTCCGGCCAGGACACCGGCGACGCGCCCGTCGGCCGCGTGCGCGAGCTGAGCGGCACGGAACGGCTCGGTCCCGTGGTGATGGTGGACCAATCGCCGCTCGCGCGCACGCCGCGCTCCACGCCGGCGCTCTATCTCGGCGTGTGGGATGCCCTGCGCGAGCGCTTCGGCGCGCTCGACGATGCCGCCGCGTCCGGCCTCGGCCCGAGCGACTTCTCCTTCAACGCCGGCAGCGGCCGTTGCGAGCGCTGCGGTGGCACCGGCTTCGAGAAGGTGGAGATGCAGTTCCTTTCCGACCTCTATCTGCGCTGTCCCGAGTGCGAGGGCCGGCGCTTCCAGCCGCACGTCCTGCGCGTGCGCCTCGGCGGCAAGAACGTCCACGAGCTGCTGGAGATGACGATCACGGAATCGCTCGCGTGGCTGAACAAGCTGCCCGGCCTCGCCAAGCGCGAGCGCGAAGCCATCCGCGCGCTCGAGACGCTCGCCGAGGTGGGCCTTGGTTACATGCGCCTCGGCCAACCGCTCAACACGCTGAGCGGCGGCGAATCTCAGCGCCTCAAGCTCGTCGGCCACCTCGTCGAGCGGCAGCGCAATCCCTCCACCAAGCCCGCGCTGCTCATCTTCGACGAGCCGACCACCGGCCTGCATTTCGACGACGTGGCGCAGCTCCTGCGCGTCTTCCACCGCCTCGTCGAGGCCGGCGAAAGCCTGCTCGTGGTCGAGCACAATCTCGAGGTCATCAAGAACGCCGACTGGGTCGTCGATCTCGGCCCCGAGGCCGGCGACGAGGGCGGCCTCCTCGTGTGTGCAGGCACACCCGAGGATGTCGTAAAGTGCGCCGCTTCCCATACCGGACGGTTCTTGGCTCCGTTGTTGGCGGTGAATCGTGAGCCGAGCGAAGCGAGACAGCCAGGGTGCGCGGGGCAATCGAAGATCGTGAATCGTGGGTTCTCGACCGCGGGCGATGAGTTCACGCCTAGTCGCGTTGCAGAAGCTCCGCCGGTCTTCGGCTCCCCCACGATTCACGATTCACAATCCACGATTCACCTCGGCTCGCGGCGCATCACCATCACCGGCGCCCGCGAGCACAATCTCAAAAATCTGACTCTCTCTCTTCCGCGCGATGGCATGACCGTGGTCACCGGCCTATCCGGCTCGGGGAAGAGCACGCTCGCGTTTGACCTGCTCTTCGCGGAGGGGCAGCGGCGCTTCCTCGATTCGATGTCGCCTTACGCGCGGCAGTTCGTCGAGCAGTTGGAGAAGCCCGACGTGGACCGCATCGAGGGCCTGCCGCCCTCGGTCGCCATCGAGCAGCGCGTCACGCGCGGCGGCGGCAAAAGCACCGTGGGCACCGTCACCGAGGTGCATCACTTCGTTCGCCTGCTGTGGTCCAAGCTCGGCGTGCAGCATTGCCCCGACTGCGGCGTGCCGGCCGAGGCGCAGACGCTTTCCGCCATCGTCGCCCAGGCGGACAATCTCCGGCAGCAGGGCCGCCTGCGCGTGCTCGCGCCGCTGGTGCGCGGCCGCAAGGGCTTCCACACCGACCTCGCCGCGTGGGCCGCGAAGAAGGGCTACGGCCAGCTCCTCGTGGACGGCAAGATCATGGCCTCGCACGGCTTTAAAAAGCTGGAGCGATTCAAGGAGCACGACGTGGACGTAGTCGTCGGCGAATTCGTCCCATCCGACCCATTTGTCCTATTACGCGACGCCATCCAAAACGCCCTCGCCATTGGCAAGGGCTCCGCGCGCCTGATGGACGCCAAAGGCAAGTTCACCGTCCTCTCCACCGAGCGCGTGTGCCCCTCGTGCACGCGCGCCTTCGACGCGCCGGACCCGCGCATGTTCTCCTTCCACTCGCCGCACGGCTGGTGCGAGGAATGCCGCGGCTTCGGCTCCATCTTCCAGACGGAATCCACGGCCAAGCGAGACGACTCCGTCTCCGAGGCCGAGCGCGAGCTGGCCGAGGAGCGCGCCAGCGACTGGGTCGTGGAAGGCACCGAGCGCCCCTGCCCGCGCTGCGTGGGATCGCGCATCAATTCCGTCGCGCGCTCCGTCCGCTTGTCCGCCGCAGCCGGCGAGACCGTGGGCCAGTTCAACGAGCGCCCCGTGCGCGACGCCGCCGCCGCCATGGCGCGCTGGAAATTCCCCGCGCAGCAGGAAGAGATCGCGCGCGACCTCATCGCCGAGATCCGCCAGCGCCTCTCCTTCATGGACGAGGTGGGCCTCGGCTACCTGCCGCTCGGCCGCGCCGCGCGCACGCTCTCCGGCGGCGAAACGCAGCGCATCCGCCTTGCCGCCCAGCTCGGCTCGAACCTCCGCGGCGTCCTCTACGTCCTCGACGAACCCACCATCGGCCTCCACCCGCGCGACAACGAGCGCCTCCTCGGCACGCTCTCGGCGCTCCGCGAAAAGGGCAACGGCCTCATCGTCGTCGAGCACGACGAGGAAACGATGCGCCGCGCCGACCACATCCTCGACCTCGGTCCCGGCGCCGGCCGGCACGGTGGCGAGGTCGTCGCGCAGGGCACGCTCGCCGAAATCATGCTCTCGGACGTGTCCGCTACGGCCCGCGCGCTCCGCGATCCGCTGCGCCACCCGCTGCGCGGCGCTTGGCGCAGCGTGGACGACGCGAAGTGGCTGGAGGTGAACGGCGCCGCCGCGCGAAACCTCCGCGGCTTCGACGCCCGCTTCGCCGTGGGCCGCCTCAACGTCATCACCGGCGTGTCCGGCTCCGGCAAGAGCACGCTGCTCCACACCTGCCTGCATCCCGCCGCCGCCGAGGCGCTCGCCGCCACGAAGAAGCGCCGCAAGAAAGGCGCGCCCGCAAACCCATGGCGCGAGTTCCGCGGCGCCGAGAATTTGGAAGCCGTCTATGAGGTGGACCAGTCGCCCATCGGCAAGACCTCGCGCTCCACGCCGGCCACCTACGTGGGCGTGTTCGACCACATCCGCGAGCTGTTCTCCGGCGTGCCGCTGGCGCGCATGCGCGGCTACACTGCGAGCCGCTTCTCCTTCAACGTGGCCGGCGGCCGCTGCGAATCGTGCGGCGGCCACGGCGTCATCAAGCACGAGATGGCGTTCCTGCCCACGAGCTACACGCCTTGCGAGGATTGCGGCGGCGGACGCTACAACGCCCCCACCGCCGAGGTCCTCTACAACGGCAAAAGCATCGCCGACGTGCTGCGCCTCACGATGGCCGAGGCGGCCGACTTCTTCGCCGCGTCGCCCCGCATCGCGCGCCCGCTGCGCCTCCTCACCGACACCGGCCTCGGCTACCTCACGCTCGGCCAAGCCAGCCCCACGCTGAGCGGCGGCGAGTCCCAACGCCTCAAGCTCGTCACGGAACTAACCCGCGGCGCGCATCTCGTGCAGGAATCCCGCCTGCGCCGCCGCCGCGAGGCGAAGAGCGTCCTCTACCTGCTGGAGGAGCCGACCGTCGGCCTGCACCTCGCCGACGTGGAAAAGCTGCTCGACGTGCTCCACCGCCTCGTCGAGGAAGGCGGCACCGTCGTCGTCATCGAGCACCATCTCGACGTCATCGCCGAGGCCGACTGGATCCTCGACATCGGCCCCGAGGCCGGCCCGAACGGCGGCAATCTCGTCGTCTCCGGCCCGCCCGCCGTGGTGGCTGCGACCAAGGAAAGCCGCCTCGCCCCCTTCCTGCGTGGGATGCTCGCCCGGAAAAAAACGGCGAGATAATCAGCTTGCGCAGATTTCGCGCTCGCGTCACAAATTGCGGGAGCTTTCCTTTCATGCGCGCCCTTCCCCTTTTCCTCGCCTGCGCCGTGCTTGGCGCTTCGCCTGTGCTCTTGCCCGCGCAGGAACTCGTTACCGACGGAGGCTTCGAACAACTGAACGGCGGCGGCGGCCGCCCGAACCATCCCATTCTGGACGGTGGTCCCGTCAGCCCCTTCGTGTTTTGGGGAGCGACCGGCAATTACACTTCCATCGGCACCGAGTCCTCCCTCCCGCCGCCCCATTCCGGAAACTACGACGCGGCCTTTGGCCAAGTGGGCGCGCCGGGGAGCCTTTTCCAAATTCTCAATACCAACCCCGGCCAAATCTACGTGCTGAGCTTTTTCCTCGGGCGCAACGGCGGCGGCTCGGAACTGACCAATTTTGTCGAGGGAGGGGCCGTGCAAACCTTTCAGGCGCAGTGGAACGGCGCGACGGTTTTCGCCGCCAACAACTCCGGCTTTTCCGGCACCGATCCCTACGTGCCCTACTCGATCAACGTGCTCGCGACCGGCGTGACCACGCGCCTTGAGTTCATCGGGCAGAACGATCCCGGCTTCTACTTCCTCGACGATGTGTCGGTGATGCCCCTGGCCGTGCCTGAGCCGGCCACCTGGGCTGCCGGCGCGTTGACGCTCGGCCTCGCTGGCGTGGCTTGGCGGCGTCGGCGGGCGTGACGGAAGCGCGGACTCACCAGCGGCCGGCGGCAGGCTCAGCTCGGCATCCGCAAGGCTGGCAGCGCGGCCTCGATCTGCGCCCGCTTCCCTTCCAGCCAGGGCGGCAGCTTGAGATCCTGGCCGAGCGATTCCTGCGGCTCATCGTCCGCGAAGCCCGGCCCATCCGTGGCCACCTCGAAGAGCACGCCGCCCGGCTCGCGGAAGTAGATCGAGCGGAAGTAATTCCGCTCCATCACCGGCGAGACTTGGTAGCCGAGGCCGAGGAGCCGCTCGCGCAGCGCGACCTGCATTGCGTCGTCCGGCGTCCGCCACGCGATGTGGTGCACGGTTCCGGCGCCGGACGACCCCGGCCGGTCCAGCGGCTCGATGGTGAGATCGATGAACCGCCCGGCCTGCCCCTCCGACGCCGCGGCCACGAAGCGCGCCACGTTCCCTTCCTCGCCGTGGAGCGAGAAGCCGAGCACCTCGGTCAGCAACCGCGAAGTGCCCTCTCCCTGCGCAACGGTGGCATAGACGCGTTGGAAGCCCCGCAGCGCGTGCACCCCCGGCACCGGAGAACCGGGCCACGCTTCCCCCGCGGGCGCCGCGTCGTCGGCCACCAGCTCCAGCATCATCCCATCGGGATCGGCAAAACGGAGCGTGGCCCCGTCGCCGAAGGAGCCGTCCCCGCGCGTGGCCGGCACCTTGGCGGCGGCCAGACGGTCCGCCCACCATCCCAACGACGCCGCGGGCACCGAGAAGGCCGTCACGCTCACCTCGCCCGCGCCCCGCCGGCCGCGCGCCGCGTGCGCCCATGGGAAGAAGGTGAGAATCGTGCCCGGCCGGCCGGTGCCGTCGCCGTAGTAGAGATGGTAGGTGCCGGGGTCATCGAAGTTGATCGTGCGCTTCACGAGCCGCAGCCCGAGCAGGCCGGCGTAAAAGTCGAGGTTCCTCTGAGCGCTTCCGCAGATCGCGGTCACGTGGTGCAGGCCGTTCGGGTGCTCTGGGTTCATCCGAGAGCATCGCGCCGGCGAGGAAGTTTTGCAGCGCGGAGGACAAGCCAAGACGCGCCTGCCTCCTGCCCGATCAAGTCACGACAGCCCTTGTGCTATCGATTTGGATGAGCGGTCACTACTGGGACCGCTGGCATCCTTGCCGGCAGGGTCCTCCAGGGCCTCTGACTTTCTCCCCCTTTCGATGAGTCCTTCCCAGCCACCACCCGACAGGCCGAAATAGCAAGGTGCCCAAAAGAACCCTGCCGGCAGAGCCGAGCGAAGCGAGACAGCCAGGGTGTAAGGGGGCAATCCAGCGGTCCCAGTAGATACCGCCCTACCAGGGCGCGGGAGCCAAGGGCTAGCGCGGCCTGCTTTGACGTTCCAAGCGAAGCCGCTCCTCCCCAAAGCACCGCGAACGCTTGTCGCCCTACGCCCGGCTCCCGGCTTGCCAGTTGCGTCGGCGACCTGATAAGAAGGGCATTCCGATTTCCACCATGCCTTCCCTCATGCCCTGCCTTCTCGTCCTCGCCGGCAGCCTGTGCCTCCTGGCCGCCCCCGCCCTCGCCCAAAGCCAGCAGGAGATGAACCGCGAGGCCGAGCAGCAATTCGAGGCCGCGGACCGCGAACTAAACCGCGTCTACAAAGCCGCCGAGACCAAGCTCGACGCCGAGGGCAAGGCCAAGCTCCGCGCCGCCCAGCGCGCCTGGATCGCCTTCCGCGACGCCGAGGCCGCCCGCGTCGCCGACGGGGAAGGCCGCGGCGGCAGCATCTTCCCCATGATCTACGCCGGCACCCGCAAGCGCCTCACCGACGAGCGCATCAAGCAATTGCGGGAATGAGGGAACGATTGATCGGCCTTAACAGCGCTAAAGATCAGCCATGGCCCTTGTCGCACGCTTTCTCCGCCTCTGGAGAATTCCCTGGCCGACGCTTGGGCTGGTCGTGGGCGCGTATTTGCTTCTGCCGGTGATCGTTTTCGCATTCTTTTTCTTGGACCTTTTTGCCAAGGCTCCAGACTTTTCGCTCTTCCGATTGCTCCCCATTCTGAGCATGGCGGTCCTCACCGGTGGATTCTGTTGTTATCTGGCCGAGGCAACCCGCGCCGCTTGCTCAGTCGCATCGCCCATGGGCCGAATGATTTCGGTGGTCCTCGTCTTCGGGCCAACGCTTCACTTCCTCGTTTTGGGATTGGATTTTGTCGATTGGATGCCCGTTTACTTGAGTGCTCTCACCCTCCCTATTCTCCTCCTTCGTCCGCGCCACCAGTTCAGCTGGACGCTGAAAACGGTTCTCGCCTCGCTCCTGGCCATTCTCGTTTTAGGGAACACGATCCGGAGCCAGCTTCCCGCCGGCCGCCTGGAACGCTACACGCTTCAGCTTGAGGAAGGCTGCTGGTGCTGCGATTACAAGTCCCGCGCGGTCCTCGAACTTTGTGCTCTTGGACCCGCCGGCAGACAAGCGGTCGTGCTTTACACACGATCTCATCCGGAGGAAGCATGGAATGTCGGTATCCATCTTCCCGCTGGCGGCCTTGTCGCACCGGATTTCTCAGAGGCTCGGAACGAATCTCGCAAGAATTGATCGGCAGCAAAAAGCCTTCGATGCACCGGGTGGGCGCGACGGAGGCAAGTTTGATTCGGAGAGGAGATGCTCAGCCGCCGTAGAGCATTTTGATGATGGCGCTGGGTTGGCCGACCTCTTGGTCGTCGATGACGCCGGTGCATTGATATTCGCGCCATTCGGCGGTGCCGGGGACGGCGAGGGGGGCGTCGTCGCGCACGGGGCTTTTGGTGCGGTTGGCGGCGAGGAGGGTCCACGGCCCCACGCCGCGGCGGCGCATGTGGTAGTTCATGGCCTGCACGCCGAGCTTGCGGGCGGTGAGGAAGATGTGGCCAGCGGGCGCCTCGGCCTTCAGCTTGGGCTGATAGGTGGCGCGATTCAGGGTGGACTGGTGGGAGATGATTTCCATGGCGGAGATCACCTCGGGGGTGACGCCTTCCATGCGTTTCAGGTCGCCGGCTTGGTCGTGGGTGATGGGAACGAGGCCGGGGCGCCCGCTGTTCAGGTCGGCCTCTGCGGTGTTTTCGGCAAGGCGCGCGTCACCCCTTTTGGGCCCGCAGCGGTGCGGCGGGCGCCGGCAAGGCGGCCTTTGCCCCAAGCAAACGTTCTCTGGTTATCGTTATGCGGCGTCGAACTGGCATCCGCGTGAAACCCTCGTCTTGACTCACCAGGGCCGGAACCTAGCCTTTCCGGCCATGAATTACCGCGAACGCATCGTCATTGATTCGCGCGTTCGCAGCGGCAAGCCGTGCATCCGGGGCACCCGAATCTCGGTGGCGGATGTCTTCGACTACCTCGGCGGGGGCACGACGATTCCCGAGTTGCTGGAAGATTTCCCTGATCTGAGCGCTGAGGACATTCGGGCGTGCTTTGCGTTCGCCGCCGACCGGGATCGTCGCCTGAATGTCGTGCCGCATGAAGCTGCTCTTTGACGAGAATCTCTCGCCGAAGCTGCCCGGCCTGCTGGCGACGCTTTTCCCGGCAGCGCACACGTCCGTGAATGCGGCCTGCTTGGCCAGACGGACGATGATGTTTGGGATTACGCGCGGGCCAACGGCTTTGCCATCGTGTCGAAGGATTCGGACTTTCAGCAGCGCAGCCTGCTTTACGGGCCGCCGCCCAAGCTCGTTTGGCTGCGGATCGGCAACCGCACACGGCAGAATCTCGTGCGGCTGATCACGAAACACGAGCAGGACATCCGCGCGCTCGATGCCGATCCTTTCGAGTCGATCCTTGTCCTCTCGTAGAGGCCGGTGGCTGGGTCAGTCGAATAGCTCGCCTTGGCCGTCGGGGGCGGGGCGGCGGAAGGCGGCGGTGGAGAGCCGGGGCATGG
>CALMOL010000066.1:3300-4569 GCA_937871685.1 uncultured Verrucomicrobiota bacterium | reverse complement strand
GCCAAAGCCATGCCGGTTCCTGCGCGAGCACGCTGAAGCGCGGCAGTGTCTCGCGGGCCACGAGCATGTAGAGCGCGAGCCCCGCGGAGCCGACCACGCACGAGACCAGCGCCACGAGCGCCGGGCTGTCCACGTCCTTGCCGAGGCGAGTGTTAAAGGCTGTCTGGAAGGTGACCAGCGCACCGGCGAGAATGGAGATGAGCACGTAAAGCATGGCGAGTCCGGCGGGTTGGTGGAACGCCGGGAACGTCAAATCGCTTCCCGGAAGGCGAGGGGACTTCAGGGTTTGCCCTGCCCGACGAATCGCAACCCCTCACCCTCCGGCCCTTGGATTTCTCCCGCCGGAGCGCGGCGCGACGTCGAATCCGGCAGATCCTGCGGGTTGGCGAGTCGCCGGCGCAACGCGCGTCGGAGGCCGGGGGCCTCGCATGGTCACGCCCCTGGCTTGGAGTTCATTCGACCTTCCGAACCTCGCCAAGCTTGTCCGCTGGCTCGATTGGCTCGACCCTCACGGTAAGCGTGAACCTGCAGGCGTCCTTTCCTCCGGCTTCCTTGTTGTCAGCGCGCACGACGTAGCTCCAAGCTTCGTAGTCCTTGGAAGGTTCCAGGGAGGAAAGCGGCATCGATTTCGCCACTGAGCCGCCGCGCTCAAGAGCGGCCCGCGGAAAGAAAAAAGAGAGATTGAACGCGCCATCAAAATTCACATTCCAAACCATGTTCTGGCTGGAGAGAATCGGATCCGAGGGAGAAAACGTAGAGATGCGAAGCCGTTGTTCCGTGACCTTTGGATTAATGGGAGGCGCGATGTGGTAAACGCCTGCGCCACCGGCGAAGGGCTTGCCGTCCAATTCGATCGCTAGAGTAGCGATCAGCTTTTTGCCGCGAGGAATCGAATACTGGAACCAGTGGCGCTGAATTCCCAGCCTGGACTCGATGTAGTCCAAGCGTTGCGAGGGAAGGGTCGGATCGGGCTTGTCCGTCAGACCCTCCCCCAGGAAAAATCCCACGCCGTCGGCGCCGTGCAGCGCGGCTGCGAACGCCGGGAACAGGAATAAGAGGCTAGTTTTCATGTCGCGAGAAGCTCATCAGCGATTCGGCGGTGGAGGCAGCGCAGAATGGTGACATGACGCCGCATCGCCCGGCCGCAAGCAGGTTCTTCCCTTGTTGAGGATCGCATAAGTCGCGTAACACTCGCCGTCGCCCGGACCGCTTGCGGAAGGTCGAGCCGCGTTTTGGAGTGTGTCGACCTGTCGCCGCACTCCAAAACGC
>CALMOL010000066.1:0-3290 GCA_937871685.1 uncultured Verrucomicrobiota bacterium | reverse complement strand
CTCGGCCGCAGTAACGCCGCGCTCCTCCGCGATCGCGGACACCGGCCGCGCGCGGCCGTCCAGCGTCGCGCGCCAGCCCGGGCCCTTGCAAGCCGCGTCGTCGGCGAGCCGCAGCGTCGACCACGGCGCGAGCGTGACGACCGGCTGCGACGAGACGACGAGGCGCGGGGCGGCCGCCCGCGCGGGCCCCCGCGCCCCCCCCCAACAAACCCCGCGGCGCGACCTCGCCAAGCGCAAGACCACCGGGTGTTACGCAACTTTCGTGATGCCCAATAGGCTTCCACTTAGAACGCGCCACGAGAGGAACCTATCGCTGGTTGACGACGCGGAGGGAGGCAATGCTAAAAATTAGCAGGAACGAAGGATTCGATTCCCTTCCAAGAAGTCGGAGGGTGGTCGTTCGGATGGGTAGCGCCAGTCGTTCGCCTGGCTTCATCTTCCCCTCGCATCATCCAGTGATGACCTTTTCATGGCTCGGTGGTGCCAGGCGCATGACCTCACCCTGCCCGACGCATGGCCCGATGGTGCCATGCGCTTGACCCCGGCATGCCATGCGCATGACCCGGTAGCGCCAAGCGCCTGACCAAATGACCCATGCGCCTGACCTCGGATGCCAAGCGCATGACCCCCGCATGGCATGAGCAGGCCGTGAGCAGCCTTGCGCAGGGCACCTGGTGCCAAGCGCATGGCCCCTTTGGGTCATGCGCATGACCCATTGTGCCCTGCGCATGCTGTCGGAGGTCATGCGCATGACCCAATCCAGCATGCGCATGACCCTCCAGGGTCAGGCGCAAGGCACCGCGCGGCAGGCGCATGACCTCGGGAGGCAGGCGCATGACCGACCCCTGCCTTGCGCATGACCCAGCCAGGTCATGCGAAAAACCCACCTGGGTCCTGCGCAGGGGTGGTTGGGGTCTTGCGCATGACCCACCGCGGTCATGCGCTTGGCTTGGTAAGGTCAGGCGAAGGGCACATCAGCCCCTTGCGGCGATGGCCTGGGCGTGGGCGAGCACCTTCTGGCGAAGGGAGGCCGGCTTCAGGACCTCGGCGTCCTGGCCCCAACCCAGGAGCTTCTGGAGCAGGTCGGGCGTGTCCGAGACGCGCAGCTCCAGCTCGATCTCCCGCGCGCCGAGCGCGCGCAGGCGCTGGCTGGAGTGCCAGGGACGCTCTTTGGCCTTGCGAGCCGCCACGCCGCGCAGGCGCAGGACGACGCGCACGGGCGGCCGGCCGCCGAAGGCGCCCAGGGAGTGCGCGAAGTCGGCCTCGGCCTCGGCGCGCGGCAGGGGCACGAAGCGGCAGCCGGTGGGGCGCGCGTCGGTCATGCGGTCCAGGCAGAAGGTGCGCCGCTTGCCGGTGCGCACGTCGCGGGCGCGCAGATACCAGGTTTCCGCGATGCAGGCGACGTAGAGGGGCTCGGCCGTGCGTTCGCGCGGGGCGCGGTCCTCCAGGCCTTCGTAGGAGAAGCGCGCTTCCTCGCCGGCGAGCGCGGCCATGAGCAGGAAGGGGATAAGGTCTGGGTCGGGGTGCTCGGCGCCGCCCGGGGCGTGGACGAAAAGCGCCTGGTCCAGGCGGCCGAAGTCGAGCGGGCGCGGGGAGCGCAGGTCGAGACGCACCTTGCGCAACGCGCGGCGCACGCCCTCGCCCAGGCCCGCGGCCTCGGCGTGGGCGCCGAGCATCCTGGCGGCCACGTGGAGGGCAAGGAACTCGCCGGAGGAGATGGCCGCGGCGGCGAAGGCCACGTTGCGCCGCGTATAGCGGAAGCCGCCGCGCGGGCAGCGCTGGATGGGCAGGCAGAGCGTGTGGCGCATGGTGTCCACGTCGCGCCGGACGCTGCGCGGGGAGATTTCCACGGCGTCGGCGAAGTCCTTGTAGGTGGGCGCCTTGGGACGGTTCTCCAGCAGCAGGTGGTGGATGATCCAGAGGCGGGCGAGGAGGTCGCGGCCGGTGATCGCGGGCAAGGCAGCGGACGGCTCGGCGGCGTCGCGGTTACCGCGGCCGCGCGGGGTTGCCTTCGGATCAGATGCAAGCGATTCGTCCGCGCCCGTGGATGATCGAATGGCGGCCAGAAGCGGTGCGAGCGAAGGACGCCCGGGGGGCGCGGACACGGCGGGCGAGGGGGTTGCGGATGAACGCGAGGATCGGCCTGGCGGACGGGTGGAGGGAGCAGGGGTGGGCTTCATTTTTTTGGATCTTTTTTCGAGAAAGTGCGGGGGGTGGCCAGCTCCTGACATGGTGCCAGGAAGAGAGTCCTCGCGTCACGACAAATCTGTCGCGATCTCCAGAGAAAAGCGGCCCCGCGGCGTCTATCCTGGAGCGATCAGAAAGTCGGTCCCGCGGGTTCAGCAGAAAGGCCCAAAAGCCATGAGAAACCAAACCAAGCCCCTGATGCGTTCCTACCACCCTCCGCTGGTCGTTCCGGCGGAGCAGTGGCACACGATTGCCACCGCCCTCACCGGCCTCGGCACGGCCCTGGAGCCCGCGCTCCAGCCGCTCACGCCCGACGAGCGCCGCGCGCTCTACGGAATGCAAATCGCCAACGAGGCGTTCACGCGCGAATACATCGAGCTGCTGGAGGCGCACCCCGAGCTGGCGCCTGCCTACCTGCGCGTGGCGGACACGCTGCGCGACTGGCAGACGCGCGAGAAGCTCGTGGAGTGCGCGGAAACGCTCGCGCAACTCGGCGAGAAGATCGCCGACACGATCAAGGCGCTGCAAAGCGACTGCTATGCCTCCGCCCTGGCCGGCTACCGTCTCTTCGTCAAGTCGGGGACGCCCGCCGGCTACGAGGAAGCGCTGGCGCCGCTGCGCGCGCACGTGGCGCTGCGAGCCGACAAGCGCCGGCACACGCGGGCAGCGAATGCCGCGTTGAAGGCGGCCGAGGACGCGCTGGCCACCGCGCAGCAGGGCGGAGGTGGCACGACGCCCGGAGCGCCGGCGCCGACGACCTCGAGCGCGATCGTGCCGATGAACAGCGCGGCCTCCTCGGCACCGACCGCGCTGGCCGCCTGAGCTGGCGCACCATCGAGCCACCGGCCGCAACCCCAGCGGGCGCTTCCGAAAGGGAGCGCCCGCTTTCGTTTGCGGCGTGCCGTCAGCGAGGCGAACAAAAAGCGCCCGGCGTGGGCCGCCGAGCGCTTGATGGTTGCTTGAAAGGCAGAGGCGGAGGCTTATTCGCCCCGCTCGTCGGAATCGTCGTCGTCGTCCGCGTCGATATCGACCGAGGCGGTAGGCGCGCCGGCGGCAACCGGCGGGACGGGCGGCACCGGGGGAACCGGCGGCACGGGCGGAAC
>CALMOL010000065.1 GCA_937871685.1 uncultured Verrucomicrobiota bacterium | reverse complement strand
GCCCGAACCGAACATCACCATCTTTGACTCCGCCGGCGCCGTGGTGGCCACCAACGACGACTTCGCCACCTCGCCCGACAACGGCGCGGCCGTGATCGCCGCCGGCTTGGCGCCGACCAACCCGCAGGAAGCCGCCATGCAGGTGAGCCTCCCGCCCGGCGCCTACACCGCCGTGGTCAGCGGCAAGGGTGGCGCCACCGGCGTGGCCCTCGTGGAAATCTACGAGCTGCCCTGACGCCCCCACGCGTCCCCGCCGGCCAGCGTCCGGCTTGTCCTCCTGCGACCCCGTCGACCAGCATCCCTGGCCGGCGGGGTCATTTCGTGGGGCGGTGCCGCCGCCCGCTTCTGGGCGAGCGTCCGCCAGCTCGCCTTCCGGCCCTCGGCGAGGACCGCGCCCCTCCTCCAGAGGATCATTTTGATCCTCCTGAAGACGATTTCGGTCTTCCGGAGGATCTCCGAGATCCTCCGGAGGACCAAATCCGTCCTCCAGAAGACGAATTTCATCTTCCGGAGGATGGCTTGAGTCCTCTGGAAGACCAAAACCGTCTTCCGAAAGACCGGATTGGTCTTCCGGAGGATGAAGTTCGTCTTCCGGAGGACGGATTTGATCTTCCGAAGGATGGATTTAATCCTCGGGAAGACCAAAGCGGTCTTCTTGAAACTCGAAGCGGTTTTCAAAGGCCTTGAGCATGGCTGGCAGCGACGGCCAAGCCGAGGGTGGGTTCAAGCTCCGCCAACCCATCGAAAACCGCCGCAGGCCCGCGCATTCCGCGACGCGTGGTGAAACGAGCGATCCCTTGGCAGATCGGCTGGCACGCCCCTCAAGAGGACGGCTGATGGCGCAGAACTCACGTGCCGGACGGCGCGCGGTGCCCGAGCATCAGCCCATGAGCACGACGAACCACCCAGTCCTCCCGATGCGTCGCCTCGGAAGCAACGGTCCCGAAGTCTCCGCCATCGGCCTCGGCTGCATGGGGCTGAGCCATGGCTACGGGACGCCGGTCGGGCGGCAGGAGGGGATCGCGCTGATCCGCGCGGCCGTGGATCGCGGCGTCACCTTCTTCGACACCGCCGAGATCTACGGTCCTTTCACGAATGAGGAGCTGGTGGGCGAGGCGCTGCGGCCGGTGCGCGATCGCGTCGTGATCGCCACGAAGTTCGGCTTCGCGATTGATCCCGCGACACGCGAGCGGCTCGGCCTGGACAGTCGGCCAGGGCACATTCGCGAGGTGTGCGACGCTTCGCTGAAGCGGCTGGGCATCGAGACGATCGACCTCTTCTACCAGCACCGCGTGGACCCCAGCGTGCCGATCGAGGACGTGGCCGGCGCGGTGAAGGAATTAGTCGCGGCGGGGAAAGTGCGGCACTTCGGCCTCTCCGAGCCGGGCGCGGCGACGGTGCGCCGCGCGCACGCCGTGCAGCCGGTGGCGGCGCTCCAGAACGAGTATTCGCTGTGGACGCGCGGGCCGGAAGCGAATGGCATCCTCGCCGTGTGCGAGGAGCTGGGCATCGGCTTCGTGCCCTACAGCCCGCTGGGGCGGGGCTTCCTGACCGGCGCGCTCGGCAAGGACGCCAAGTTCAAGGAGAATGACTTCCGCAAGAACCTGCCGCGCTTCACGCCGGAGGCGATGGCGAAGAACCAGGCGCTGGTCGATCTGCTCCGGCGCATCGCCGGCGAGAAGGGCGCGACGCCCGCGCAGATCGCGCTGGCCTGGCTGCTGGCGCAGCGGCCGTGGATCGTGCCGATCCCCGGCACCACGAAGCTTTCCCGGCTGGAGGAGAACCTCGGCGCGGCCAGCCTCGGGCTGGCTGCCGGGGAACTCGCCGAGATCGGCCACGCGGCAGCCGAGGTTCCCGTCGAGGGCGAGCGCTACACCGCCCAGCTTGAAGCGACCACGGGCCGCTGACCGTGTGGCGGCGGAGGCGTCGCGCGCGCCCACGGGCCTGGACCCCATTCGAAGCGAAGGCGCGTGAACGAAGCGTCGGCATCGCCGAGGCACCGTGCCCGCGGCCGCGTGCTGGGTCCGGTCGTCGGAAGGTTCAGCAAACCACCTTGAATGGCTTCGTGCTTGCCGCGACCAGCGCGTTGCCTTTGTCGTCCTCGAGGAGAAGCAGATGGATGCCTCTCTTCCGGGCGATCGCGCGGACGACGCCGAGGCCGCCGCCCCGCTCCTGAATGGAGGAGAGCTTGCGCTGGCTCATGGTGTTCGACCCGTCGGCCACGGCATCGAGCCACTGGTCTGTCCACTGCGACTGGGCTTGGGCTTTGGTCGGGCTCAGGTTTGGCTGGGTTGCCGTTGGAGGAGCGGTCGGCGGCGCGTGGCAACGTGGACGGACCGTTCGGTTCGTCAATACGACTTCGCCCACAGGGCGCGGCGCGGGCTGGGCTCGCCGGTGAAGGGGCAGGTGCCGGGCGTAGTCTCGGTGAAGGGCAGGCAGCGGATCGTGACCTTGAGGTCTTCCTTGATCTTGGCCTCGACCTCGGGCGAGCCGTTCCAATGGGCGAGGGCGAAGCCGCCGTGAATCTCTTTCTCGTTCTTCGCGGTGAAGAACGCGTAGAAATCCTCCTTCGTGCCGATCTCGCGCGTGTGCTCGAAGCGGAAGGCCAGCGCGCGGTCGTAGAGGCCCTGCTGCACGGCGCCGAGCCGGGCGGGCATCCCGGTCACGGCGTCGGCTTGCGGAATGAACTCCTTGTGGCGCGCGCCCTGGTCGCGGGAGCACACGGCGACGGTGCCCTGGGCGAGGTCGCGCGGGCCAAGCTCGATGCGCACGGGGCAGCCTTTCTTGATCCATTCCCAGCTCTTCGTGCCGCCGCCGATGTCGCGCCGGTCCACGTGGACGCGCAGGGGCTGGCCTTGCCACGTCTGCGCGCGCAATTCGGCGGCGAGCTTCTCGGCCGCCTCGAAGACGGCGGCGCGCGTGTCCTCCTTCGGCGCGACGGGCAGGATGACGACCTGCGTGGGCGCGACGCGCGGCGGCAGGCAGAGGCCGTCGTCGTCGGCATGGGCCATCACCATCGTGCCGATGAGGCGCGTGGTGACGCCCCAGCTCGTGGTGTGGGCGAATTCCTCGCGGCCCTCGCGGGATTGGAACTTGATGCCGCTGGCCTTGGCGAAGTTTTGCCCGAGGTAGTGCGAGGTGCCGGCCTGGATGGCCTTGCGGTCCTGCACCATCGCCTCGATGCAGAGCGTGCGGACGGCGCCGGGGAAGCGCTCGCTCTCGGTCTTTTCGCCGACGAACACGGGCAGCGCGAGCCAGTCGCGCGCGAAGGTCTCATACACGCCGAGCATGCGCTCGGTTTCCTCCTGCGCTTCCTTCTCGGTCTCGTGCGCGGTGTGGCCTTCCTGCCACAGGAACTCGGTGGTGCGCAGGAACAGGCGCGGGCGCATTTCCCAGCGCACCACGTTGGCCCACTGGTTGATGAGGATGGGCAGGTCGCGGTAGGACTGCACCCAGCGCGCGTAGGCGGCGCCGATGATCGTCTCCGATGTGGGGCGGACGACGAGCGGCTCGGCGAGCTGGGCCGAGGGCGCGGGGCGCATCTTGCCGTCGGGACCGACTTCCAGCCGGTGGTGCGTGACCACGGCGCATTCCTTGGCGAAGCCCTCGACGTGCGCGGCCTCCTTCTCGAAGTAGGAGAGGGGGATGAAGAGCGGGAAGTAGGCGTTCTGGTGGCCGGTGGCCTTGAGCATCGCGTCGAGCGCCTGCTGCATCTGCTCCCACAGGCCGCAGCCCCAGGGCTTGATGACCATGCAGCCGCGCACCTCGGAGTTCTCGGCCAGGTCGCCCGCGCGGACGACCTGCTGATACCATTCCGGGAAATCCTGCGCGCGCGTCGGCTTGATGGCCGGCTCGATGGGCTTGGCAGGTTTGGGAGCGGCGGGCTTGGGCGTGTCGGCGGACATAAAACGGGCGCGGAGGCTAGCGGCGCGGCCGGGTGCATTCAAGCCACTCCGCTTCCAGGCCGCGCGCGGCGACCTCCCGCTCGATCAGGGAGCGTTCGCCGCGTCGAGGGGCACGAGGAGGCGGCGCAAGGCGTCAACCAGGATCACGGCGGCGGCGCTTGAGTTCTTGCCGCACCTCGGCCTCGGTCCACTCGGGGTGGAAGGATCGAACGGCGGCCTCCTGCAACGCGAAAGCGCCGGCGGTCATCTCGTCTGCCATCGCCAGCCGCTGACCCGGAGTCATGCGCCGGTAGGCCGCGAGCTGGAGCGGATGTGCTTCGTCTGGCTCCAGCCGCGGTGCGCGCGATGGGGCTGGAGCCAGGGAAGTCGGGGAGTTCATCACCAAAGCCTAGGGCGATGGTCGCAGGCTGCAAAAGCAAAGCGTCTCACAGGCTTTCCAAAAACTTCCGGTAGAACGCCACGCCGCGCTCCAGGTCATCCACCGCGAGGAACTCATCGGTGGTGTGCGCCTGGGCGATGCTGCCGGGACCGGCGGCGACGCTGGGAATTCCAGCGTGCGCGAGCAGGGCGCCATCGCAGAACCACGCGGCGCTCGTGCACTGGCCGCCGGCGGCCTCCAGCTTGCCGACCAGCGGGTGCGCCCGATCCGTAACCATCGGGCGGTGGCGGCGGATGAGATCGACTTCGAGCGTCGGCGCCGCTTTCCGCAGGATGCCCGCGACTTGATCGACGAAGCTGTCTTCCTGCTGCGCGCCGGGCAGCGTGCGGAGGTCCAGCTCGGCCTCGGCGCGGTCGGGCACCACGTTGATCTTCACGCCGCCGCGGAGCACGCCGAGGTTGGTGGTGGCGTGGCCCAGCTCGGGGTGCGTTTCCTTGGCCAGCCACGGGACGAGCTCGTCGCGCACGGCACGGGCGGCGTCGGCCATCGCGTAGAGGGCATTCTCGCCGCGCTCCGGCGTGGCGGCGTGGGCGGCGCGGCCGCGCGTGGAGAGGCGCAGCCAGAGCGCGCCCTTGTGGATGCGGACGAGGTCGCAGTCGGTGGGCTCGCCGATGAGGGCGAAGTCGGCCTGGATGCCCTGGTCCACGATCCACTGCGCGCCGCGGTTGCCGGCTTCCTCGTCCATCAGGCCGCAGAACCAAATCTCGTGCGAGAGGCGCGGGATGGCGTCACGCAATTCCCACAGCGCGCAAAGCATCGCGGCGAGCGTGCCCTTGGTATCGGTGGAGCCGCGGCCCCACACGCGACCGTCACGCAGCTCGCCGGAGAACGGCGGGATCGTCATTCCGCCGACGCTCACGGTGTCGAGATGCGGCGCGAGGAGCAAGCGCGGCTTGCCGGGGCGGTCGGCGGGGAACTTCGCGATGAGGTTGGGCCGGCCCGGCAGCACCTCGGGCGTTGTCACGTCAGCCGCGCCCATCGCGCGCAAGGTTTCCGCGAGCGCGGCGGCGATGCGCGCCTCGCCGGCGTCGGCTGGGTCGGAGGAGGCGGCCGGGTTGACGCTCGGGATGCGGACAAGCGCCTGGAGGAGGGGAACGACGCCGGCGGAAGGGGAGAGCACGGCGAAAGGTGGTTCAGCTCAGCGTGTTGCTCGCCTGCCAGTCCTGGAACCATTCCACGAAGCGCCGCAGTCCCTCGTCGATGTGCACCTTCGGCTGCCATCCGAGGAGACGGTCGGCTTTCGCCACGTCGGCCGAGGTCATCGGCAGGTCGCCGGGCTGCTCGGGCAGTCGCTCGACCTTGGCCTTCACCTCCAGCTTTTCCTCCAGTCTCGCGATGAGGTCGGACAACGCGATGGTCTCGCCGCCGCCAAGGTTGAACACGTCGTAAACCGGCCCCTCGTAGGACAGCGCGGCGAGGATGCCGGCGACGATGTCGTCCACGTAGGTGTAGTCGCGCCGCGTGGAGCCGTCGCCGAATTGCCGGATCGCCCGGCCGGCCGCGATGCGCTCGGTGAACTGGTGGATGGCGAGGTCCGGCCGTTGGCGCGGGCCATACACGGTGAAGAACCGCAGGGCCACGGTGGTGATGCCGTGGAGGTGCGCATAGTTTGAGCAGAGCTGCTCGCCGGCGAGCTTCGTGGCCGCGTAGGGCGAGATGGTCTCGCGCAGCGCCATGTCCTCGCGGAAGGGCGACTCCTTGCAAAGGCCATACACCGACGATGAGGAGCCGAAGACGAGGCGCCCCGTGCCGGCGCGCCGCGCGGCTTCCAGGAGGTTGAGCGTGCCGGACACGTTTGTCTCCACGTAGAGGCGCGGGTGGGCGATGGATGGCCGCACGCCGGCGCGGGCCGCGAGGTGCACGATGGCATCGAAGGGCGCGGCGCGGATGCCGCCGGCCACGGCGCGCTCCACGGCGTCGGCGTCGGCGAGGGAGACGCGGTGCAGGAGGATGGCGTTCCGCGAGGGGGCGAGGTTGGCGAGCTTGCGATTGGGATCGTAAAAGTCGTTGAAGTCGTCGAGCACCGCGACGCGGTCGCCGCGCGCGAGGAGTTTCTCAACGAGGTGCGAGCCGATGAAGCCGGCGCCGCCGGTGACGAGGACGTTCATTCCAGACAAGGCGAGGGAAAAAGGGCGAGAAACGAGGCGGGGGAGTCGTCCGTTACCCGCGGAGCATCGGGGCTGCCAGCGGGAATCGCTGGGAAAAAAGCAAGGCCAGGGAACGACGGCAAGTCGGGTCGGAATACCGTTGCTACCTTCCGGTCCTGGCGGGGTTTTCCCGCCCGTCGTCCATCGTCCCTGGCGCGAACACGAGAGCACGCCCTTTGCGCGAGGGCAATCTGAATTCCTTGCGTGCTGCGGCGCGACCAGCTACCAATGCGCGCTTTTGTCCCCCGCGCGTCCCATGCCCGCCCTGCTGCTTTACGTTTCCGGCGCATTCCTGCTGGCCTCGACCGTGCTCGGCTACCTCAATTTTACCCGCCTCAAGGAAAAGAATGCGCGCCTCGCGGACCGGGAGCAGGCGATCACCCAGCGCACCTCCGAGCTGGCCACCGCGCGCAAGGATCTCAAAGGCAAGGACGCCGACCTGGCCGCCGGGAAGAAGGAGAACGAGGAACTCAAGGCCGGCCTCGCCGCCGCGAAGGGGGAGTCCGAGCGGCTTGGCGCGCAGATCAGCGACTTCCAGGCGCAGCTCACCGCCAAGCAAGGCGAGCTGGAGGAACTGCGGAAGGCCGCGTCTTCCACCAGCCTCGCCGGCCCCGCGGCCGCGCCCGCCCCGGAAACCGAGCGCCGCATCGCCGAGCTGAGCGCGCAGGTGGCTGAGCTCTCGCAGGTGAAGGCGTCGCTCGACGACAAGCTTGCCGCCGCCGAGGGCCGCGCCCGCTCGCTGCAGGCCGCCGAGGCGCGCCGCCAGCAGGGCGTGGCCGCCCGCGGGTTGTCTGGCGAGGTATTGGCGGTGAACCCGTCGTGGAACTTCGTGGTGCTCTCGCTGGGTGATCGCCAGGGCGTCACCGCCAACGCCGAGATGGTGGTGATGCGCCGCGGGACCATGGTCGGCCGCGTGCGGGTCACCTCGGTGGAGCCCTCGCAATCCATCGCCGACATCGTGCCCGCGTCCGTGCCGCCGGGCTTCGCGGTGCAGCCGGGGGACCGCGTCATCTATCCGGGCGGGTGAGGGGAGGGCGGAGGTTGAGGGTTGAAGGTTGAGAGTTGGGGAAATGCGGGTTCATTGCGCGGCCGGTCCGGCCGTGCGCCGGCTGGAATCCATTTTCTCTCCTCGCCTCTTTCATGAAGACCGCTGTTTTCGCCTTCCGTCTCCTTACCCTCGCCGCGCTGGCCGCCGGCGTGCTGGGCTTGTCCGCCTGCTCCACCACGGGGCCCAACGACGGCACGCAATACCTGGCCGGCGGCGACCGGCCGAGCACGCTGCCGTGGAACCGGCCGGAAAGCTGGGAAGGCCGCGGTGCCCTCGGGGCCCTGGGCAACGACCCCCGCATCGGCGGCACGCGCTGAGCGGCCGTCTAGGCGGCTCTGCCCGCGCGGTCCCGCGAGGCGGGATGATGCTTTAGCGCGGGGACTCGGGCTCTCGCCGGGATCCCGTCGCGTCCGCGCCGGCTGAAACCACCGGCCGCCCTGCGGATTTCTCACCGCAGCGCCAGAAGCGCGAGCATCCGGCCGGTGCGGCCCTTCTCGCGGCGGTAAGAGTAATAGCGGTCGGGATCGGCAGCGGTGCAGGTGCCGCCGTCGTGGATGTGCCCGACGCCTGCCGCAGCGAGTTGCGCGCGGATGGTCGCGGCGAAGTCCACCTCGTAATGCGGCGGCCGGATGCACGGGCCGATCACGGCGATCACGTCGCGCGCGAGCGTCCCGAATTGCCCTGACATTGCGCGGAGCGTGGCCGGCACGACGCCCAGCTCCGTGCCGCGCTTGCCGGAGTGCACGAGGCCGATGGCAGCCCCCATTGGATCGTAGAGCCACACGGGCGCGCAGTCCGCCACGTAGATGCCAAGCGCCACGTCTCGCCGGTTGGTGACGATGGCGTCGGCGGCGGGAAACGGCGCGTCTGGAAGCGGTTCGTGGCCCGAGGCAACCGCCACGGTTGTCCCATGAACTTGCCGGGCCGTGAGGAACCGCCTTCCCCCTAGCTTCAACGCCGCCCGGACGCCGCGGTGAGACTCGTGGAGCCGCGCCAGCGCGGCCTCGCGGTCCACCGCCACGTCCAGCCCGGGCACGCGCAGGGTGAAGGCGTGCTCAATCTGCCGGCGGCGCACGCTGAGCGCACCGAACGTTTCAAACGGCGCGGGCGCGACGACGGGATCGCTCATGCCTCCGTGGCAGGAAAGCCTCGCTCAAGGCTGGTCTAGCGGTGCCACCAGCGGGGCTGGGTCCTGCACGCGGAGCTGGAGCTTGGCCGGCTCCTCGGCCGCGTCGCGGCGACGGAGCGGCGTGGCCAACTGCGCGCCGGCGCGGAGGGCGTCCACCTTGCGGTTTTCGGGGCGCGGCTTGGCCGGCGCGGCGATGCGGCGCTTGCCGGGCAGGTCCACCGCGCCACGGCGCGTGACTTCGTCGAGGGTGGCCACCGGGTCCGTGAAGTTGTCGCGATAGACGGTCGAGGTGCCGGTGGTGCGGCGCAGGTCGGCGAGGGCCACCACGTAGGAATAGCGCGCCTGCGTCTCGGTCACCTCGGCCTGGGCGAGCTGGACCTGCGAGTTGAGCACGTCGAGCTGCGTGCCCGCACCAGCGCTCAGGCGGGCGCGGGAAAGGCGCACGGCTTCCTCAGCCTTGCCGACGTTCTCCTGCTGCGAGGCCACCAGCTCGCGGGATTGGCGCAGGCGCAGCAAGGCGTCCTGCACCTCCTGCTCCACCTGCCGGCGCGAGTCTTCGTAGGTGACGGCGGTGCTGAGCAGCGTGGCGCGCGCCTGCCGCACGCGGCCATACGTTTGCCCGCCGTCCCAAACGTTCCACGTTCCCGTGAGGCCGATCGTGTAGCCGCTGTCGGACTGCGTGAGGTCGGTGCGCGCGTCGCGCCGGTCGTTTTGCAGCACGGCCGAGGCGGTGCCGCGAATGGTGGGCAGGTAGCCCGCCTTGGCGACGGTGAGATTTTCCTGCTGCACGTCGATGTTCTGCCGGGCGATGCGCAGGAAGGGCCGGTTGCGGATGGCCAGGTCCACGGCCTCGGGGATGGAGATGGAAATGGGCAGCACGTCGAGGCGGCCGACGATGCGGAAGGGCGGGCGCTCGCCGAGTTGGGCCCTGTAATCAATGCCAAGCGTGCGGGCCAGGCGGATCTGCGCGAGGCGGAAGTTGTTCTGCGCCGTGATGAGCAGCGGACGCTGGTTGGCCAGCGCGACCTCGGCCTGGAGGACGTCAAAGCGCGGCACGGTGCCGGCCTCGAAGCGGTTCTGCTGGTCCTTGAGCTGTGACTCCAGCAGGCGCACCTGCTCCTGCTGAATGCGGATGAGCGCCTCGTTTTGGATGATTTCCGAGAACTGGTTGGAAGTCGTGTTGACCGTCTGCTCGACCGTCTCGCGGAGCTGGTAGTAGGCGTTGTCGCGCGTGAGGCGCGCGGCGCGAATGGTCGCGGGCGTGGCGCCGCCGTCGTAGATGAGCTGGCTGGCCTGAATGTTGACGCTCCAGGCGGAGTTGGCGGATGAAAACGAGGTGAGGCCGGAGCTCGAACCGGTAGAGGAGCCGAGGCCAAGCCCGGTGAAGAGCTGGGAAAGATCCACTGTTCCTCCGCCGACCAGCGGCACGAGGAGGGGCTGACTAAGATCGATGTTCGAGCCGGTGGCCGAGGTCCCTCGCGAGATGCCGAGCAGACCGTTGGAGGTGTTCAGGAAATTGCCGTTGGCCGAAACGTTGGGCAGCTGCCGGCCGGTCACCTCGATGACCACGCCGCGCGTGCGCTGGATTTCCTGGAGCTGGCGCTGGATGTCCGGGTTCTGGCGCAGCGCGATCTGCACCGCGTCGTTCAGCGTGAGCGTGCGCGGCCCGCTGGGCGCGACGCGGCGCACCGCCTCGCCAGCCGGCGCGGCGGCGGGAAGAACGAGAAGCGCGGCGAGGAGCGCGGGCGCGACCGGGCGAAAGAAGGGCTTCATGAATCGAGGGTCTGGCAAACGGAGTGAATCTTGCGGTAGATGCGCAGCCACGCGCGCGCCTCGGCAGGCGAGAGGTGCGTCAGGAGCGCGGAAAGGTTGCCCGTCATGTCCCCCCGGATGCGCGCGAAGAGCGCCAATCCCTTCGGGGTGGTGGAGACAAGCACGCGGCGGCGGTCATCGGCGGCATGGGCGCGGGTGACGTAGCGGAGCTTTTCAAGCCTGTCCACCAGCCCGGTGGCCGCGGCCGTCGTGTGGCCGAGCCGCCGCGCGATGTCCGACATCGAGAGACGGTCGCCCTGCGCCAGCGCACTGAGCAGGAGGAATTGCGGGAACGACATCCCCCCGCGCCCCAGCTCGTGCGAGAGCGAGCCGAGGAAGCACCGCTGCATCGCCAGAAGCACGTCGGCCAGCTCCGCCGTCGCCGCCGGGTCCGCCGCGTGGGCGGTGCCGGGCCGGGGAGGGATGATGGTCATGCGGCGAGGGGAGCTGTCCGAATAATTAAGGGCATTAACATTCAGCGTCGTGAGCGACCCGTCAAGGCGCGCGGGAATTTCGCAAGCCCGGCGGGGCGGGGAGGGAGCGAGGAACGCCCCCGCACACCCTGGCGGCCTCGCTTTGCCCGCCTGGCTGGCACCGAGGCGCGGCGTTACCAGAGGAGGGCCTCCATGGCCGCGCCCGCGGCGAACGACGCCCCCGCCGGCACGCGCACGAGGGCGTTCGCGCGCAGCAAGCCCCCGAGCGCGTGGGACTCCTGCCGGCCCGTGGGGTGAAACGTGCCGCGATCCAGCCGGCCGCGCAGCCAATGGGGGCGCGAATCCCGGTTTGCCAGCGGCTCGCCCGCGACGGCGGGAACCATGGGCAGGGGAGCGTCTGCGACGGGGGCGCCTCCCATGCGCCGCAGCGCGGGCAACGCAAAGATCAGGAAGGTGACAAAGGCCGACACCGGGTTGCCCGGCAACCCGAACACCGCTTGGCCCTCGCGGCCGCGGCCGAAGAGGAACGGCTTACCCGGCTTCATCGCCACGCGCCACAGGTCCGCCCGGACGCCCTCGGCAGCGAGCGCCTCTTTCACGAAGTCGCGCTCGCCCACGGACATCCCGCCCGCCACGACGAGCGCATCGGCTTCCGTGAGACCGCGGGCGATCAAGCCGCGCGTTGCGCCGAGGTCGTCGGGCGCCACACCCAAGGGAAGTGCCTGCGCTCCGGCGACGGCGCAAAGCGCGGCGAGCATGGGGCCGTTGCTCTCGTAGAGGCAGCCAAGGAGCAGGGGTGCTCCGGGCGGCTGGAGCTCGTCTCCGGTGGCCAGGATCGCCACGCGCGGCCGGCGCGGCGCGAGGATCGTGGCCAAGCCTTGCGCGGCGAGCGCGGCCACGGCCTGCGGCGTGACGGTCTCGCCTGCGGCGAGCAATCGTTGGCCGCGGCAAAGGTCCGCGCCGGCCCGGCGGATGAACTCGCCCGCCGCAACCGTCTCGCGCACCGTGAGCGCGCTGTCGCGGGCGTCGGCGTCCTCCTGCATCACCACCGCGTCGGTGCCGCGCGGAAGCGGCGCGCCCGTGAACACGCGGAGCGCCGTGCCCTCCTCGAGCGCGAGTCCGCGGTCGCGCCCAGCCGGCTGCTCGCCCGCCTGCACGCGGAAGCGCGCGCCGGCCGGCAGGCCATCTCGCGCGCCAGCCGGGAAGCGCACCGCCCTCCAAAACGTCCCCCCATGCCACAACGCCCCCTGGCAATTCGTGGTCGCTTCGGATTGGATGACCGCGTTCTCATCGGTCGCTCCACCTCCCAAGCCTCCGCCGCCATGATCCGCGTCCATGTCCGCCAGATTCCGCCTGAGGGCCTCCACATCGAGGGCGAGGAGCCCGGCGAAAACTTCCTCGACCTGCCGCCCACCGATCCCGTCCGCGCCGTCGGCCCCGTCACCTACGCTCTCGATGTCGGCACCGACCAGCACGCCATCTGGGCCACCGGCACCGCCGCGCTGGACGTGGAATTGGAGTGCGTGCGCTGCCTGGAGAAATTCACCTATCCCCTGGAGGCCCCGGAGTTCGCCGCCCACGTCGATTTGGAAGACCAGGAGACGGCCGACTTGACGCCCCTGGTGAGGGAAGATATGATCCTCGCCCTTCCGGCCCATCCGCATTGCGACTGGGCGGGGGACAAAGTCTGCGCCGGCCTTGCGCGGACGGCCTCGCCCGCCAACGGCGAAGTCGTCCCCGCCACCGACGGCGCCGATGGCTCGGGACAGCTTACGCATCATGCGTGGGACGCCTTGAGCCAACTTAAGCTCCGCCAAGACTAGTTCTTCACCGTCACCTTTTTTTCTCGCCCTTGGGCGAGGTCCTACCATGGGAGTTCCCAAGCGCAAGAGTTCCAAGCGTCGCTGCCGCGTCCGCCGTGCGGCGAATGCCTGGCGTCGTCCCACCCTCGGCAAGTGCCCCAACTGCGATTCCGCCATCCTCGGCCACATCGCGTGCCCGAACTGCGGCGTCTATCGCGGCCGGCAGGTGCTCGCCGTCGAGGCCTGAGCCTCGCCTTGTCCCCGGCGGC
>CALMOL010000064.1 GCA_937871685.1 uncultured Verrucomicrobiota bacterium | reverse complement strand
CTATAATTTCCTGAAGGCGGGGCGCGACGCCGTGCTCGGCCTCCAGTCCCGCGTCGGCGAGCTCCAGGCCAAGGTGCGCGCCGCGCGCTCCGCCGTGGACGCGGCGCGGGCCAGCGCGGTGCGCACGCTCTTCCAGCGCGACAGCCCTCCGCTCTGGGACGAGGCCACGCGGCTCGGCGACGACGCGCGCGCGGAGAACGACCGGCAGACCGCCGGCCAGAACGCGGCGCTCACGGCCTACGTGGCGCAGAACTGGACCGTCTTCGCGCAGCACGGCGCGATCTTCCTCGCGCTGCTCGCTTTCTTCCGCTGGCTGCGCGGCGCGACCGAGCGCTGGACGCGGTCCGACCCAACGCTCAAGGAGGCGCTGCCCGCGTTCCAACTACCGGCCGCGGCGGCGCTGGCGCTTTCCTTTCTCGCCCAGGGGCCGATCTACGGCGACGCCCCCCTGCTGCTGCGCGCGATCCTCGGGGCGCTCCTGCTGCTGCCCACGCTCGTCCTCGTGCGCCGGCTGATCGACCCGCGCCTGCACCGCGTGCCGCTCGCGCTCGCCGCGTTCTACCTGCTCGACCAGGCGCAAGTCGCGCTGGCTGGCTTTCCTCGGCTCAACCGGCTCATCTTTGCCGTGCAGATGATCGGCGCCACGGCCACCTTCGCGTGGCTGGCCCGCTCCGCCCGTGCGCTGGCTGCGCCCGTCCCGGCCGAGGAGGATGCCCCGGCGCACCCGGTCGCCGCGCGCTGGCTGCCGCCGCTGCTGGGGCTGGCGGCGCTCCTTTGCGTGGCGGCGCTCGCGGCCGGCACGCTCGGCTACACGCGGCTCGGCCGCCTGCTGGGCGCGGCCACGCTGCGGAGTTGCTACCTGGGCGTGATCTTCGCGGCAGCGCTGCTGATCCTGCGCGGCCTCCTGCTCGTGATGCTGCGCGTGCGTCCCGCATCAGGGCTGCGCCTCGTGCGCGAGCACCGCGCCCTCGTGGAGCGGCGCGTCCGCCGGCTGCTCGGGTGGCTCGCCATCGGCACGTGCGCGTGGATCACGCTACAGCTCTTCGGGCTGGGGACGCCGCTGGCGACGGGAGTGAGCCGGTTCCTCGCGTGGCCGCTGACCTCCAGCGCGGACCCGCTCACGCCGGGGCACCTCGTGGGCTTCGCCGCGGCCATCTGGCTGTCGGTGATCGTGTCGCGCCTCGCGCGCTTCCTGCTCGACGAGGAGATCTACCAGCGCCTCCAGCTCTCGCCGGGCCTGCCCTACGCCATCTCTGCGATGGTAAACTACGGCGTGCTGCTCGTCGGCTTCATCGTCGCGCTGGATTTGCTCGGCGTGGACCTCACCAAGGTCACGATCATCGCCAGCGCCTTCTCCGTGGGCCTGGGCTTCGGCCTACAGAACGTCATCAACAACTTCGTCTCGGGCATCATCCTCCTTTTCGAGCGCCCGGTGCGGCGCGGCGACATCGTGCAGCTCGGCGACGTCTCCGGCGAGGTGCGCCAGATCGGCATCCGCGCCAGCATCATCCGCACGCCGGACGGCGCGGACCTCATCGTGCCCAACGGCAACCTCATCTCCAACCCGGTGACAAACTGGACCTACTCCGACCGCGGCCGCGCGGTGGAGGTGCCGCTCACCGTGGTGGCCACGCCGGCCGAGAGCGCGCGCGTGCTCGAGATCGTGCTGGCCTGCGCGCGGGAAACGGCCACGGACGACAGCGGCGCACCCGCCGGAGGCCTTCGTCACCGGCTTCAGCGCGGGCAAGCTGAACCTCGTGGTGCGCGCTTGGGCGCGCGTTTACCAGGACTCAATCCGCCTGCGCAGCGACCTCGCTTCCGCGCTCTTCGCCGGACTGGCGCGGGAGAAGGTCGAGATCGTGTGAGCCCGCCGCGCTTTCCCCGCGGGCGCTCGCCCGCCGCTGCCCGCTCGCGCGGGAGTCCTCTCCCATTTGGGAGATGGTTGCCGCGGGCGTTCTTGGTAGAGGGGAAGGGTGGCGAACCCAGAATCCCCGCGATCCGCCGACTCGCGCGCGGCGCCCGCCCGCCCCGAGGCGGAGGGCGCAAGCGTGGCGGAACTCGCCAGGGCCGGCCGCCTCCTCGTCGAGAGCACGCAGCAGCTTTCGGCCGAGGCCGACCCGGAGGTGTTCCTCGAGTCCCTCGTGAGCCTGCTGGCGGACAGCATCGGCGCGAGCCCGGTCACGCTCTTCGAGCACGATGCCGCGACGGGCACGCTGGCGATGCGGATCCATTACGACGAGGGCAAGATCCGCCGCGGCCCCTGCGGCGACGAGGTGCCGCTCTTCGCCGCGCCGTTCCCCGCGGACATCACGCCCGCCTGGGCCGCGGCGGTGCGTAGCGGCGGCCGCTTTTTCACCGAGGGCGGCGACCCGAGGACGGCAGGCTATGCCTGGCCCGGCATGCTCGACTGGATGCGGCGGATCGGCGTGACGCATCCGGGTCTGGTCGCGCTCTTCGTGGGCGGCGAGCCCATCGGCGCGCTCGGGATTTCCTGGACGAAGGGGCGGCGGCCAAGCCCATCGGACCATCGGCTCGTCGAGGCGCTCGCGCGGCAGGCCGCGGCGGGACTGCGGCTGGTGCAGCTCGCCGACGAGGCGCGGGAGAGCGCCGTGCGGCGGGCGCAGGAAAAGGCGGCGGGCGCGCGGGTCGCCGAGCTGGCCCGCGCCAACGACGCGCTGCACCGCGGCGCCGCCTCCTTCATGCTCCAAAAGGACGCGCGGGACTTCCTGGAAACCGCGCTGCTTGATGCCTGCGCGAACTGCGGGGCGAGGAGCGCCGGCATTTTCCGTCACGACGAACGGGCGGACACCTTGCAGATGGCGGCCTTCGTCACGCGCGGCAAGAGCGTCAACCTGGAGGCCGACCCACGGATGGAAATGTGGCGCCTTCCCTTCCCGACCAAGCTCGCGACGCCCAGCACCTTGAAAGCTCTGACCCGCGGCGAGGTCGTCTGGTTCGACAACGAGGAGTTTCATCCGGGGCGGTGGCCGTCCAGCGTGGAATGGCATCGGCGCATGGGGCACCGGATCGTCGGCATGGTCCCGATGTCGGCCAGCCAGACGTTCCTGGGCTTCCTGGGCCTGTGCTTCGCCGAGCCCGTCCCCCCGACCGCGGCCCGCCTGGAGCAGGCGCGCACCCTCGCCGGCCACGCCGGCCTGGCGCTGCAGCTCGCCCGCCTGACCGAGGACCTCCGGCGCGAGACCGCGGCGCTCGCGGCGATCACGGAGCGCTCCCGCATCGCGCGCGATCTCCATGACACGCTGGCGCAGGGCTTCACCGGCATCATCATGCAGCTGGGCGTGGCCGAGGATGCCCTCGACGGCAAGGGCGGGCCGGCGGACGGCGAGCTTCGCCACGCGCTGGCGCGGGCCGAGGAACTGGCGCGCCGCTCGCTCGCGGAGGCGCGGCGCTCGGTCGCCGCGATGCGCGAGGAACCCTTCCTGCCGCCCGGCGAGGCCGCCCCCTCGTCTCTCGAGGCGGCCCTGCGCGCCATGCTCGGATTCATGACCGCCGGCACGCGCCTCCGGGCGCGCCTCGAGGCCGACCTCGCGCTGCCGCGGCTCCCGCCGCGCGTCGAGGAAACCCTGCGCCGGATCGCACAGGAGGCGCTCACGAACTCGCTCCGGCACGCCGGGCCGCGGGCGACCGAGTTTCTCCTCCGGCTCGAGTGCCGCGAGAACCACGTGGCGCTGGTGGCGCGGGACAACGGCTGCGGCCTCCAAGCCCGCTCGGCGCGCGGCCCCGACGAGGGCTTCGGGCTGGTCGGAATGCGCGAGCGGGCCGCCCTGGCCGGCGGCGTCATGACCCTCCGCTCCCGGCCGGACGAGGGCGTCGAGATCGTGGTCGAGCTTCCGTTCCCCTGCGACCACGATTCATGAAACCGAACCGACCTATCTCCGCCGCCGGCGAGATCCCCGTGACCACCGTCCTGGTCGCCGACGACCATCCGGTGGTGCGCGAGGGCCTGGCCACGATGGTGCGCCGGCAGGCGGACCTGCGCGTCGTCGCCGAGGCGGCGGATGGCGCGGAGGCCCTCGCCGCGTGGGAGCGCCACCGCCCTGATGTCACCCTGCTCGACCTGCGGATGCCGGTGCTCGACGCCATCGAGGTCACCGGGCTCATCCGCGCGGCCGAGCCGCGCGCGAAGATCATCATCCTCACGACCTACGACAACGAGGAGGACCTTTTCCACGGCATGCAGGCGGGCGCGCGCGCCTACCTGCTCAAGGACACGCCGCGCACCGAGCTGCTCGACTGCATCCGTCGGGTCGCGCGCGGCGAGACCTGCCTCTCGGCCGAGCTGGCGCAAAAGCTCGCCGGCCGCGTGGCGCTGCCGGAACTCACCCCGCGGGAGCGGGAAGTCATCCAGTTGGTCGCCCGCGGCCGGGCGAACAAGGAGATCGCCACCGCGCTGGGGATCGGCGAGGGCACCATCAAGGCGCACCTCAAGTCGGTCTTCGGGAAGCTCGGCGCGCTCTCGCGCACGGAGGCGGTGGCCCTCGCCCACCGCCGCGGCCTCGTCACGCTCTGAAAGCATCCGGCCGGAGGCCTGGGCGGGCGCGCCGCCCTCTCCCAAATGGCAGGGGGTCGGCATCGTCCTTTTGTTTGATGGCGGGGTCGCGGCGAAGCCTTAAGTCAGGGCGTGCCACCGCTGCTTTCCGTCGATCGTCCCCCGGCAAAGCCGCGGCCGCGACGGCGGCGCCTGGCCGCCCGGGCGGACTGCCGGCGCGTGGTGCTCCGCTTCGTCTCGGGAGAGGACGCCTTCGACGTGCTCGTGCACCAGGGCCGCGTTTCCCCGGCCGTCGCGCTGGCGGCCGTCACGGTGCTGGACCCGGCCACCGGGCAATGCCTCGCCGAGGCCGTGGCTCCCTCGCCCGCCGTCCGGCCCGCGCGCGTCCGGGTCCACTCCGCCCACGTTTCCCTCGACCTCGCGCTGCGCGGCGCGCGGGCCACCGGCTGGCTGCAATTCCGCGGCCGGCGCTTCGAGGGCGGCGGACCCGCGTGGGTCGAGCGCCTGCGCGCGTTCCCGGCCGCCTGAGCGCCGCCGGACGATTCGCCCTCCACCATGAAGCCCGCCGCCCAGCCCACGCGCGTCCTGATCCTCGGCGGCGGGTTCGGCGGCGTGTATGCCGCGCTGCACCTCGACAAGGCGCTGTCGCGGCGCGGCGACGTGGAGGTCACGCTCGTGAGCGCGGAGAACTTCCTGCTCTTCACGCCGATGCTCCACGAGATCGCGGCGAGCAACCTGGACCCCTCCGACATCGTCAACCCGCTGCGCCGCATGTTCCGGCGCGTCCAGTTCCTCGAGGCCGAGACGCGGCGCATCGACCTCGCGGCCCGGCGCGTTTCCGTGGAATACGGGCCGGGCGGCCGGACGCGCGAGCTGGAATACGACAAGCTCGTCATCGCCACCGGCTCGGAGGACAACTACTTCGGCAACGAGGAGATCGCGCGCCACGCGGTGGCGATGAAGACGCTCACGGACGCGATGCTGCTGCGCAACCGCGTGGTCGCGCTGCTCGAGCACGCGGCGGTCGAGCCGGACCCGGCCCGGCGTCGCGCGCTGCTCACTTTCGTGGTGGCCGGCGGCGGCTTCGCGGGCACGGAGGCGGCGGGCGCGCTGAACGACTTCGTGCGGAGCGCGCTGCGCTGGTATCCCACGCTGGACGCCGCGGAGGCGCGCCTCGTCCTCGTGCACCCGAAGGAAGTGATCCTGCCCGAGCTGGGCGACGCGCTGGGCCGCTACGCGCAGAAGAAGCTGGCCCAGCGCGGCGTGGAAATCCTGACGAACGCGCGCGTGGCCGGCCACGCGAACGGCCTGGTGCAATTGAAGGACCGCGAACCGATCCCCGCCGCCACGCTCGTCTGGACGGCTGGGGTGAAGCCGGGCCGGCTGATCGAGGAACTGCCGGGCGAGAAGGAGAAGGGCCGGCTGAAGGTGAACGCCTGCCTGGAGCTGCCGGGGCAGCCGGGCGTGTGGGCGCTGGGTGACTGCGCTGCGGCCGTGGACGAGAGCACGGGCCAGCCCTTCCCCACCACGGCGCAGCACGCGATGCGGCAGGGCCGGACCGTCGCGCGCAACGTCCTCGCGAGCATGGACGGCGGGATGCCGGAGCCGTTCCGCTTCAAGATGCTCGGCCAGCTCGCCGCCATCGGGCACCGCGCGGGCGTGGCGCAGATCCTCGGGATGCGCTTCTCGGGCCTGGTCGCGTGGTTCCTGTGGCGCACGGTTTATCTGATGAAGCTGCCGCGCCTGGAGAAGAAGATCCGCGTCGCGCTGCATTGGACGACCGACCTGTTCTTCCCGCCGGACATCACGCAGTTCATCACCGCGCGCGGCATCGAGCAGGCGCACCGCGCGCTGGAGGCCGGCCGCGCGCAGCTCGCCGGCCCGAGCGAGGCCGAGATGCACCCGGAAGAGCGCCGGGCGGAATGACGATGGGACCTCGGTCGCGATGGCGGCGGCAGGCTTTAAACTGAGTAGAGCGTAATCGAAGTTTCGGGGTGGCTTCTGGTCTCTCCGCGACGCGCGAAGACCTCGATTACGCTCTGCTGCGTGCGACCAAATATCTCAGTGAATGCACCCGTGTCGCGGAGCGACGCTTGCCGGAGGCGCTGGCGCGAGGACGAGGCCGGCCTGCCGCAGGCGTCGCGCCGCGCCGCCGGCCGGGGGGGGCACGGGGGCCGGGGGGGGGATGCCCCGGGGTCCGGGCGGGGGGGGGGCCGGGCGCCCCGCGGGTTAAACCCCCGGGCTACGGGCTGGCGTCGCGCCGCGACGCACCGAGGTTCTTTTCCGCACGTGCTTGGTGAGCGAGCCGCCAGCGAATGCCGATGTCCGCCATCGGTCGGTTGCCGGTCATCCACCGTTGGACGGCCCTTGTCCAAGCTCACGGCGATGCCATCCAAGTTTAGAGGCATCCCATCCAAGGTTGGACGGAAGTCGTCCAAGGTTGGACGACTCTCGTCCAACCTTGGATGGATGTCGTCCAACGTTGAACCAAAGCCGTCCAACTTTAGATGAGGAGGCATCCAAGGTTGGATGAACTTCGTCCAAGGTTGGACCAGATCCGTCCAACGTTGGAAGTCTTTCGTTCAACCTTGGATGGGGTGGCATCCAACCTTGGATGAAAGTCGTCCAACTTTAGATGGGGAGGCATCTAAGGTTGGATGAAAGTCGTCTAAACTTGGATGAAGATCGTCCAACCTTAAAGGAAGAGGCATCCAACCTTGGATGAGGGGCCATCCAAGTTTGGATGGGGGATCATCCAACTTTGGATGAGGTCCCCGTTAAACTTGGATGAAAGTCGTCCAACGCTGGATGACGGAGCACTCAGTTCTGGAGGGACTTGCCCCTTCTTCGGGAGGACGAGAACGGTGGCGGGCCACGGGCAGGAAGGGTGTGACAGCGCTGCGCCTGGGGTCTTTCCAAGTCCTCACTCCACTCTCCTGGGAGATCGCTGCCTAGTGCTGGAGGCGGCGCTCTCTCATTTGGGAGAGGCGATTCCACGCCTGAAGGGCAATGGCGCGCGCGCCGTGTCGGGAGCATCGATTGCGCGGGGTCTTCGCGGTGATCTCCCCCTCCCATCCATGATGCTTCGGCCTTCCCTTCGCACCGCCCTCGCCGGCTTGCTCGCCGGTTCCGTGCTCCTCTTCGGCTGCAAGAAGAAGGAGCCGCCGCCCCCGCCGCCAGCCGAGGTGCTCGTGACGCCCGCCGCGGCGCGCGACGTGCCGGTCTTCAAGGAGTGGATCGCCACGCTCGACGGCTCCGAGAACGCCGACATCCGCGCCCGCATCACCGGCAACGTGATCTCGCGCCGATACCAGGAAGGCGCCTTCGTGAAGAAGGGCGACCTCCTCTTCGAGATCGATCCCCGCGCCTACGTGGCGGCCCTCGCGCAGGCCAAGGGCGACCTCGAGCAGGGCAAGGCCAACCAGGCCGCCACCGAGGCCGACGCGAGGCGGAACACCGAGCTGTTCGAGAAGAAAGTCATCTCGGAGCAGGAATACACGAACAAGGTGCAGTCCAATGCTGCCAACGCCGAGAAGGTCGCCGCGCTCACGGCCGCGGTGCGGCAGGCGCAGTTGAACCTCGAGTTCTGCCGGATCACCGCGCCCATCGACGGCATCGCCGGCGTGGCCAAGGCGCAGGTGGGCGATCTCGTCAGCCCGACCGGCACCACGCCGCTCGCGCAGGTGTCCACGGTGGACCCGATCAAGATCATCTTCCCGGTGAGCGAGGCGGAATACCTGGAAGCCTTCCAGCAGGCGCAGGAACTCATGGCCCTGCCGCTCGAGCAGCGGCCGGAGAAACTCGAGCTTTTCCTCGCGGACGGCACCGTCTTTCCCCGCAAGGCGCGCCTGCTCTCGCTCGATCGCGACGTGAAGTCGAGCACCGGCACGATCCTCGTCACCGGCCTCATGGCCAACCCGAGCAACGTGCTGCGCCCCGGCTTCTTCGCCCGGGCGCGCGTCGAGGCCAGCGTCCTCAAGGGAGCCGTCGTCGTGCCGCAGCGCGCGGTGACGGAGGTGCAGGCCACCTACCAAGTGGTCGTCGTCGGCGGCGACGGGAAGGCGGAAGTCCGCGTGGTGAAGGTCGGCGCGCGCACCGGCCCGGACTGGGTGATCACTGCCGGCTTGAAAGCCGGAGAATCCGTCGTGGTCGAAGGTGTTTCCAAGGTGAGGAACGGCATGCCCGTCGTGCCGAAGCCGTGGACGCCGCCCAAGGAGAATCCCAAGGACAAGGAGCCTCCGAAAGAAGCGCCCAAGGAAGCCAAGGAACCCGCCGCCGCCCCGGGCGCCAACTGACCGCCATGTCGCGCTTCTTCATCAACCGCCCCATCGTCGCGATGGTCATCTCCATCCTGATGACCATCGTGGGCGTGGTCTGCTTTCTGAGCCTGCCCGTCGCGCAGTTCCCGGACATCGTGCCGCCGGAGATCGTGGTGAAGACCACCTACACCGGCGCCGACGCGCTGACCGTGGAGCAATCGGTCGCCACGCCCATCGAGCAGCAGATGAGCGGCGTGGACCGGATGAACTACATGCAGTCCGTCAACGGCAGCGACGGCACGCTGAAGCTCACGGTGAACTTCGAGGTCGGCACCAACCCGAACACCGACCAGATCCTCGCGCAGATGCGCTCCCAGCAGGCCGCCTCGCAGTTGCCCGCGGACGTGAACCAGTTCGGCGTCACGGTGCAGAAGAGCACCTCCTCGCCGCTGCTCATGTTCGGGCTGTTCTCGCCCAAGGGCTCCTACGACAACGTCTTCCTGGCCAACTACGCCAACATCAACCTGAACGACGAGTTCACCCGCGTGGCCGGCATCGCCAGCGTGACGATCTTCGGCGCCGGCCAATACGCGATGCGCATCTGGGTGCGCCCCGACCAGCTCGCCAAGCTCGGCGTCACCATCCCCGAGATCGTCAAGGCCGTGCAGGCGCAGAACGCGGTGAACCCCGCCGGCACCATCGGCGCCGAGCCCGCGCCCAAGGGCCAGGAGTTCACCTACGCGGTGCGCGCGCCGGGCCGCCTGCAGACGCCGGAGGAGTTCGGCGAGATCGTGGTGCGCCCCAACCCGGACGGCTCCATGCTGCGCGTCCGGGAGGTGGCGCGCATCGAGCTGGGCGCGCAGAACTACGGCATCATCGGCCGGCTCAACGGCAAGCCCGCCGCGCTGATCGCCCTCTACCAGCTCCCCGGCTCCAACGCCCTCGCCGCGGCCGACGGCGCCAAGGCGCTGATGAAGCGGCTCTCCGAAAAGTTCCCGCCCGACCTCGAATACGCCGTGTGCCTGGACACCACGCTGGCGGTTTCCGAGGGCATGAAGGAGATCCTCAAGACCTTCCTGGAGGCGCTCGCCCTCGTCATCCTCGTCGTTTACATCTTTCTGCAAGGATGGCGCACCACGATCATCCCCTTGCTTGCCGTGCCGGTCTCGCTCGTCGGCACGTTCATGCTGTTCCCGGTGCTCGGCTTCACCGTCAACACGCTCTCGCTCTTCGGCCTCGTGCTCGCCATCGGCCTCGTGGTGGACGACGCCATCGTCGTGGTCGAGGCCGTCGAGCACCACATCGAGCGCGGGTTGTCGCCGCGCGACGCCACCTTCAAGGCGATGGAGGAGGTGAGCGGCCCGGTGGTGGCCATCGCGCTGGTGCTGGCCGCCGTGTTCATCCCCACGGCGTTCATCCCCGGCATCACGGGGCGGCTGTATCAGCAGTTCGCGGTGACCATCGCCGTCTCGATGTTCATCTCCGCCTTCAACGCCCTCACGCTCTCGCCGGCGCTCTCCGCGCTGCTCCTGCGACCGAAGGACAGGGAACGGAAGCGCGGCTGGCGGCAGCGTTTCTTCGACGGGTTCAACCGCGGCTTCGACCGGGTGACCGGCCGCTTCGTGGATGTCTGCCGCTGGCTCATCCGCAAGGCGCTCGTGGCCTTGGTGATCCTCGGCGGCTTCGTGGCGCTCGCCGGCCTGCTGGGGAAGAGCATCGCCAGCTCCTTCCTGCCCGACGAGGACCAGGGCTACTTCTTCGGCCAGATCGTCCTGCCCGACGCGGCTTCCTTGCAGCGCACCGACGAGGTGATGCGCCAGTGCGAGGAAATCCTGCAGAAGACGCCCGGCGTGCGCTACGTGAACGCCGTGGCCGGCTTCTCTCTTCTTTCGCAGGTCAACTCCACCTACACCGGCCTCTTCTTCGTCTCGCTCAAGGACTGGGGCGAGCGCAAGAAGGCGGAGGAAAAATACCCGGCCATCCTCGCGCACGTGAACCGGGCCTTCGCCGCGCTGCCCGAGGCGCGCGCGTTCGCCTTCTCGCCGCCCGCCATCGCCGGCGTCGGCTCCAGCGGCGGCGTGTCCCTCATGCTTCAGGACCGCGGGGGGAAAGACCTCGCCTTCCTGGCGGAGAACGTGGGCAAGTTCCTCGGCGCCGCGGGGCAGCGCAAGGAGATCGCCGGCCTCATCCCCACCTTCTCCCCGGCCGTGCCGCAGGTGCTGATGCGCGTGGACCGAGAGAAGGTGCTCAAGCAGAACCTCGCGCTGGGCGACGTGTATCAGACGCTCCAGACCTTCATGGGGTCTTATTTCATCAACTACTTCAACCGCTTCGGCCGGCAGTGGCAGGTGTATGTGCAGGCCGAGGGCGAGTTCCGGCAGCGGTCGGAGCAGATCGGCGAGTATTTCGTGAAGAATTCCGACGGCAACATGGTGCCGCTGCGCGCCGTGATGAACCCCGAGCCGACGAGCGGCCCCGAGTTCACCATGCGCTACAACCTTTATCGCTCCGCGCAGATCAACGCCACCGCCGCGCCCGGCTACTCCACCGCGCAGGCGATGCGCGCGCTGGAGGAAGTCTTCGCGCAGACGATGCCCGCCGAGATGGGGATCGCCTACACGGGCATGAGCTACCAGGAAAAGCGCGCGCAGGAGGGCGTGTCGTCCACCGTGATCTTCGGCATCTCGCTCCTTTTCGTCTTCCTGATCCTCGCCGCGCAATACGAGAGCTGGTCGCTGCCCTTCAGCGTGCTGCTCGGCCTGCCCATCGCGATCTTCGGCGCGTTCGCGGGGCTGTGGATCGGGGGCTACGAGAACAACGTCTATGCCCAGATCGGCCTCGTGATGCTCATCGGCCTCGCGGCCAAGAACGCCATCCTCATCATCGAGTTCGCGAAGATGAAGCACGAGGAGGGCATGGGCCTCGTCGAGGCCGCGTTGGAAAGCGCCAAGCTGCGCCTGCGGCCGATCCTGATGACGAGCTTCGCCTTCATCCTCGGCTGCGTGCCGCTCGCGCTCTCGAGCGGCGCCGGCGCGCTGGGCCGGCAGGTGATGGGCTACGTGGTCATCGGCGGCATGGTGGCGTCCACCTTCCTCGCGACCTTCTTCTACCCGGTGTTCTTCGTGCGGGTGGAGAAATTGTCCGGCGCCCGGGAAGAGGCGCGGAAGCCGGGGGACGACGAGAAGAAGGAGAAGCCAGGCGAGCCCATCGTCCCCGCCGGCACGCCCGCCCCGGCGGGAGCGCATTAGGGCAGGTTCGATCCGGCTTGTCGCGCCCGTCGGCGACGGCTTGCGGAAGAGCACCGGCGTTTTGGAGTGCGGTGGCTTGCCACCGCTTTCCTGCCGCTTTTTGGGGAGGCGGTCCACCGAGCATGGACCCGCCGCCTCCGCTCGCCTTTTCGTTGGCTGGGCTCGAGGCGTAGCCGGCAGGAAAGCGGTGGCAAGCCACCGCACTCCAAAACGTCGCCATCCTTCCGCAAATCGCCGTCAGCGGGTGCTGACAAGCAGGAATGACAATGCTCCAAAAGCCGCCGCGCTGTTCCCGAAACCGCGGCTCACTTCACCGCCGGCAATCGCAGGGTGAACACGGCGCCGGCCCCCGGCTCGCTCTCCGCCCCCAGCGAGCCGCCGTGCGCCTCGGCCACGGCCTTGGCAATGGCTAGGCCAAGACCGGTGCGGCCATCGTCGCGGCCGCGCGCGGGATCGGCGCGCCAGAATCGCTCGAAGATGTGCGGCAGGTCCTCCGGCGCGATGCCCGGCCCGGTGTCGCTCACCTCCAGCACGGCGTGGCCGTTCTGCGCGCCCGTGCGCACGCGCACCCGGCCGCCGCGGCGGTTGTAGTGGAGGGCGTTGGAAAGGAGGTTCGTGGCCACCTGCCCGAGGCGGTGGGCGTCGCCGCGCACCCGGGCGGGCGCAAGGTCGCAGGCCAGCTCGATTTCCTTTTCCTCGGCCAGCGGGCGCAGCAAGGTTGCGCACTCGCCGGCCACCGTGGCGAGGTCCATGGGACTCCGCGTGACCGCCTCTGGGCCGGCGTCCAGGCGCGCGAGGTCGAGCAGCGACTCGGTGAGTCGGCGCATCTGCCGCGCCACGGCGAGGCATTCTTCCACCGCTTCGCGGTATTCCTCCGTGGTGCGCGGGCGCGCGAGCGTGGCCTGCGTCTCGGAAAGCAGCACCGCCACCGGCGTGCGCAGCTCGTGCGCCGCGTCGGCCGTGAGCCGGCGCTGCCGCGCGAAGGCTGCTTCCAACCGCGCGAAGGTGGAGTTGAGCACGCCGGCCAGCCGGCCCAGCTCGCCGTCGGTCTGGGACAGGGGAATGCGCTCGGCGAGGTCGCCCTCGGCGATGCGCCCGGCCGCGGCGGAAATCTCGTCCACCGGCCGCAGCGCGCGCCCCACGATCCACCAGCCGCCGCCCAGCGCGAGGGCAAGCACGCCCGCGCCCACCGCCACCAAACTCCAAGTGAAGCGCCGCCGCGCGAGGATTTCCGCCGTGTCGGGACGGCCCACGAGAATGCACTCGCCGGCGCCATTGTAGAGCCATGCCTCGCGCTGGCCGTCGCGGGAGCGCGTTTGGATGCCGCCGCCAGCCGGTGGGCGCCCGAGCGTGGCCAGCACGCGGTCCGTCGAGCGGGTCAGATCTCGCTCGCGCGACCACACCGCCCAATACCAGCCCTCGTCGCCCCCGATGAGCGCGAGGAACTCACGGGAGAGCATGACGACGCGTGGTCCCACGCGAATCGTGGCGCCATCGCCCGCGGCGGCCGGCGTGGCGGCAGCCTCACCGCGGGAGCTTTCATCCGGCGGAGGGCCGGGTGGGGTGTTGGGC
>CALMOL010000063.1 GCA_937871685.1 uncultured Verrucomicrobiota bacterium | reverse complement strand
CGGCCGCTGGCGCAGAACGCGCACAAGGTCGCGCTCCTGCGCCGCGGCCTGCCGCATGTGCTCGCCCGGCTCCTTTCCTCCCAGTCATGATTTCCCCCAGCATCGGCCAACCCGTTTCCCGCGTGGAAGGCGCGGCCAAGGTCACCGGCGCCGCGCGCTACGCGGCCGAGGTCCACGTCCCCGGCCTGCACATCGCGCTGCTGCTCGGCAGCCGCATCGCCCACGGCCGCGTGCGGGAGATCGACACCGCCGCCGCCGAGGCCATCCCCGGCGTGGCGGGCGTGCTCACGCACCGGAACATGCCGCGCCTGGGCAGCGACATCCAAACGTTCCCGCTCGGCACCGCCGGCACCAAGCTCTTGCCCATGCAGAGCGACGAGATCCTGCATGAAGGCCAATATGTCGCCTGCGTGGTGGCCGCGAGCATCGAGGCGGCCGGCCGCGCGCTGGGCGCGCTGCGCGTCGAATACGAGGAGCGGCCGGCCGTCACCTTCGAGGGCTGTCTGGCAAGCAACGTCCCGCCGCAGGAGATCGGCTCCCTGCCCGAGGTGCGCGTGGACGCGCAGCAGGAAAAGCCCGAGGCGGGCGGCCCCAGCGCCGGCGACCTCGCCCCGCGCGAGCTGCCGGAATTCCTCGCCAAGGGCATCAACACCGTGCGCGAGAATCCCGACGCCGGCCTCGCCGCGGCCGAGGTGACGGCGGGCGGCGTCTTCGACACGCCCCCGATTTACCAGAGCCCCATCGAGATCGGCGCCACCATCGCCGTGCCCGCGGCCGGGGACCGGCTCACGGTTTATGATTCCACCCAGCACATCCTCGGCGTGCGCAACGCGCTCGCGCGCGTGCTCGGCCTGCCGCTGGAAAACATCCGCGTGGTCGCGCACTACGTGGGCGGCGGCTTCGGCGCGAAGTGCTTCACCTGGCCGCACACCATGATCGCGGCCGCGGCGGCGCGGAAATTCGGCGTGCCGGTGAAGCTCTTCCTCAACCGCGAGCAGATGTTCCACGGCATGGGCTACCGCGCCCCCATGCGCCAGCGCCTCACCGCCGGCGCCACGCGCGACGGCCGGCTCACCGTGCTCCTGCACGACGCCGTGTCGCCCACCTCCATGAGCGACGTGGACATTCCCGCCGCCGTGGAGATGACGAAGATCCTCTACGCGTGCCCCAGCCTGCGCACCCGCCAGGCCGTCTTCCGCTGCCACGTCGCCACGCCCTGCCGGATGCGCGCGCCGGGCGAGGCCATCGGCATGTTCGCGCTGGAAAGCGCGCTGGACGAGCTGGCCCACAAGCTCGGCCTCGATCCCATCGAGCTGCGCCGGCGCAACTACGCCGCCGTCCATCCCGAGACCGGCCGCCCCTGGTCCACCAACGCGCTCCTGCGCTGCTACGAGGAGGGCGCGCGGCGCTTCGGCTGGGACCAGCGCCCGCCAGAGCCCGGCGCGCGGGTCGAGGGCGAATGGTCCTACGGCACCGGCATGTCCTCGGCCATTTACCCGACGATGATGTCGCCGGTGCGCGCCCGCGTGAAGCTGCTCGCCGAGGGCATCGCCGTCGGGCAGGCGGCCACGCAAGAGATTGGCCAGGGCAGCATTACCGCGCTCACGCAGATCGTGGCCGATTCGCTCGGCCTGCCCGTGGTGCTGGCGCGCTTCGAGATGGGCGACACGGACTTCCCGCCCGCGCCGGTCTCGGGCGCGTCGCGCGGCGCGGTGTCGGTCGGCTCGGCCGTGCAGGCTGCCGGCGCGAACCTGCGGCGCAAGCTCATCGCTCTCGCCACCGCCGATTCCACCTCGCCCCTGCACGGCTGCCCGGAAAACGAGATCGCGATCATGCGCGGCGGCCTGTTCTGCCGCGGCGAGCGTGGCCGCGGCGAATCGTTCGAGAGCCTGCTGGGCCGGCACGGCCTGTCATTTGTCGAGGCCGAGGGCGAATATTTTCCGCTCAATTCCAAGCCGGCCGACCTCGACATTATCGCCAAGGGCACCACTCGCACGCTCGGTCCCAATGGACCCGACAAGCACATCTTCACCTACGGGGCCAACTTCATCGAAGTGCGCGTCCACCGCGCAACCTGCCGCGTGGAAGTGACGCGCGCCCTGGGCGTCTTCGGCGCGGGTCGCATCCTCAACCCCAAGCTGGCGCAAAGCCAGGCGATGGGCGGCATGGCTTTCGGCATCGGCTTCGCCTTGACCGAGGAGGCCGTGAGCGACCCCAACACCGGCCGGCTCGTCTCCACGAACTTCGCCGACTACCACCTGCCGCAGTGCGCCGTGCTGCCGAACATCGAGACACACTTCGTCGAGGAAAACGACCAATACATCAGCCCCCTGGGCGCTAAGGGCGTGGGCGAGATCGGCACCACCGGCTCCGCCGCCGCCGTGGCCAACGCCGTCTTCCACGCCACCGGCCGGCGCGTGCGCCGCCTGCCCATCACCGCCGAGAAGCTGCTGGCGTAACGCTTCTCGACGGACGGCGAGGACCCATCCAAAAGGCCAGCCCCATGGCGGCCACCAATTTGCGGGTTGGGAGTCACGGAAGCTGCCTTGGCCCCGCCTCCGTCCCGAGGGGCTCGGACAAGGGTGCGGACAACCGTCATTCGATCAGCAAGGGTGCTGTCGGTTTACCCGGTGCCGGCGTTTATCTTCAGGGCAAAAGGAGCCCAGCCGAAGGCCAAACGCACGTCCGGCGGTGCTTCGTTTCGTTCGCAATTCACGGGGTCGCAATAAGTTCAGCCCTGCCGGTTCACCAACCGAGGATTTCTCCGATGCTGATCGACTCCCCGCCGCCTCCGCACGCGCGCGGAGAACTGCGGCAAGTGCTGGTTTACTTTCATCCCACCGTGTGGTCGCAGACCAGATTTCTGCGCGGCATCTCGGAGTCGGGCCCCCCGCGCGGCTGGTGCATCCGTGTCGTCCGGGTGGGCTCATTTCTGCGGGATCTGGTCGATGCGGGCACGCGCTTCGACGGTGCCCTCGCCTGCACCCCGGAGCCGGCGGACGCCATGCTCCTGCGCCAGCTCGCCCCGCACGGGGTCGGCCTTGGCTCTCCGCAGCGGGATTGGTGCGGCGCGACGGTGGATTCCGACGATCAGGCCGTGGGCGAAGCCGCGGCCGCGCATCTTCTGGAGCGCGGTTTTCGCAACGTAGGGCTCATTGCCGACCAGTTCGGCCTGGCCTACGGCGAGGAGCGGGCGCGGGGTTTCCAACGCTTCCTCCAGCGCCACGGGGTGACGCCGCGGGTTTATCCCTACCCGGTTGGCGTGTCCCGTTGGATTCTTGCGGATTCCTTCGTCCATTGGCTGCGGGAGGGCGGCCTGCCCGTCGCCATCTTCGGAGTGGATGACCTCGTCGCCGCGCCCGTCTTGCGCGCGTGCGTGCTCGCCGGCCTGCGCGTGCCGCAGGAGGTCGCGGTGCTGGGCGCGGAGAACCTCGACGAGGTCCGCTTTACCACGTCGCCGCCCCTCTCCTCGGTGGACATTCCTTTCGAGCAGATCGGTTTTCGGGCGGCGGAAGCCCTGCACGCCATGATGTCCGGCCGCGACCCCGCCCCGCGCAAAACGCTGATCACGCCGACGTCCGTCGTGACCCGCGCTTCCACCGACGCGCTGGCCGTCAACGATGCCCTGCTCACCCGCGCCTACGCCTACCTCCGACAGCATTCCGCCCAGGGCGTGACCGTGGCCGACTTGGAACGGCACCTGCACGCCAGCCGCCGGCAAATCGAGCGCCGGATGGCCGAAGGCTGGGGCTGTTCCCCGATGGAAATGATCCAGCGGATACGCGTCGCCGAGGCCAAGCGCCTTCTCGCCCACACGGACCGCACGATGGACGACATCGCGCAGGCGGCCGGCTTCAGCGGCGCCCGCGCGCTGCTCAAACAGTTCAAGCGACAGGTCCGGCTCACCCCCGCCGCCTTCCGCGCCGAGCATCGCTCGGGGCAGAGGAACTAGCGTGGAACCCACCGCCTGTCGCAAACGGGCACCCACCCGCCGCAAAGCGGTATAGCGGCCGGGCGAACGGTTCCTAAACATGCCCCCAAGTTCTGGGGCATCACAGCCGGCGCCATCTGCGCGGACTGCGGCCTTGGACCCCGCCCCAGCCGCCTTCACCCGTTCCCGCCCCCTTATGTTCCAAGAATCACGTCGCACCGTCCTGCTCTTCGCCTTGTGCTGTGCCTTTGCCGCGGCCCTTCCGCCCCACGCGGCGGGACAAACTTACACCTACAACGGCCCCTTTACCGGCGTCGGCGCAACGGCGAACCCGTGGAGCACCGACAACTGGATCGGCGGCACACCGGTTTCCGGCGCAACCACGCAGCTGGTCTTCCGCGGTTTCGACGCCAACGCCTACTCGGCGAACAACGACCTCGGCAACCCCTTCCTGCTCAACGGCGTCTCCCTGCAGAACTATTCCACCAGCACCTTCACCGTCAGCAGCGCCGCCAGCAACTCCCTTCAGCTCACCGGCGCGAATCCGACCGTCACGCAGGTCGGCCCGGGCAACGTCACTTTCGGCACCGGCGGCAACGGCTTGGTGCTCAACCCCGCGAGCGGCGCAACCACCTTCGGCGGCAGCGGCGCGGGCGTGGTCACCACGGGAAACAACAACATCTCCGGCAGCGGTGGCCTGGTCATCAACAACACCGGCGCCGGCGGCGTGAGCCTGTTTGGCAATAACACCTTCACCGGTGGGGTGACGCTGAACGCCGGCAGCTTGGCCGTCAGCGCCGCCAACGCGCTGGGCGTCGGCAATGTGCTGACCATCAACGGCGGCACGCTGCGCAGCGTTGTTTCCGCCGCGGTCGCCAACGCGACGGTGCTGAACGCCGACCTCGTCTTCACCGGCGGCACCCTCACGCTGAACGGCGCGATCAGCGGCGCGGGCGGCGTGCAGGTGGTCAACGGCACCAACTTCTCCTCCCAGAACCTCACCCTCGGCGGCGCGCTCACCTTCGCCGGCCCGCTGACCATCCAGAACTCCGTGCCGCTGGCCAATCCTGCCAGCGGCAACTTCGCCACGCTCACGCTCTCCTCCACCGCTTCGCTTGGCAGCAGCCAGACGATCACCGTCGGCAACAACGGCACGCTCGCGTTGACGGGCAACAATGCCCACCTTCAAAACGCCAACGCCCTCGTGCTCAACGGCGGCCGCCTCTCGGTCACCGGCGTCGCCGGGGGCAATCTCGCCGAGACCTTCGGCAACGTCACCACCAGCGGCCTGAGCGTGATCACCGTTGCCGGTGCCGCCACCAGCAACACGCTCGCCTTCGGCAACCTTACCCGGCAGGACAACGCAACGCTCTTTTTCCGCGGCGGCACCTTCGGCGCCGGGACCAACAAGATCACCTTCGCCAACGGCCTGACGGCCGTTTCCGACCCCCTCGCGCCCAACGCCACCGGCCAATACACGGCGGTCGTCCCCTTCGCCACCTCCAACTCCAACGCGACCTTTGTCAACGCGGCCAACCGCATCACCTACGATCCCGTCGCCGGCGTCACTTCGTTCAGTCCGGTGAACAGCACCTTCGTCTATCAGGCCGCCGCCGGCGAGACCCTGGCCGCCGCCAACGACTACAAGAACGTCAACCTCACCGGCAACGCCACCGTGGCCGACGCGCGGCGCGTCAACAGCCTCTCCATGACCGCGTCGGGAACGATCAGCGGCAGCGGCGTGCTGACGGTTTCCAGCGGCGCGGTGATGCCCGTGCAGGGCTCGGCCATCCCGGTCATCATCAATGGGCCAACCTTGGATTTCGGCGCGGCCACGGGATACATCCACCTCGGCGGCAGCCTGAACATCCAGGGCGCCAGCGCCATCACGGGCAGCGGCGGCGTGGTCGTCAGCGGCCTCGATGCGTCCGGCGCGGGGACCGGCAACGGCAGCGGCAGCGGCTACACCGTGCAGCTTTCCACCGGGGCAAACTCGTTCTCGGGCGGGCTCTTTCTCAACGGCAACGCGACGCTCAATTTCACCAGCGACGCGCAGCTCGGCGCGGCCGGCGGGGCGATCAGCTTCAATGGCGGCGCCCTGAACTACAACCTCGGCTCCGGCAGCGTGACGATCAACCGGCCCGTCACGCTCGGCGCGGCCGGCGGCGCGGTCTATGGCGTCACCGGCGAAGCCATCACGCTCGCCGGCAACATTTCCGGCTCCGGCGCGCTCACGATTGGCTCCTCCGCCTTCACCAACGCCGGCGCCCCCGTCACCCTCTCGGGCAACAATACCTTCACCGGACCGATCTACATTTCGGGCGTCGGCGCGCCCGTCCTGCGCGTCGCCTCCGACGCCAACCTGGGCAGCATCGCTGCACCCGTCTCCTTCCAAGGTGGCGGCGGCACGCTCCAGTTCACCGCCTCCAACACCTTCCTCAAGCCGATCGCCTTCACCGGGGGAGGTGGCGGCAACCTGGACACCAACGGCAACAACGTCACGCTCGCTGCCCCCCTTTCGGGCGTGGTCCCGGCCGGATTCAACAAGACCGGCGCCGGCACGCTGGCCCTCGCCGCCTCCAGCCCGCTCTTTGCCGGGCGCGTCAACGTCAACTCGGGAACGCTCTCTCTCGCGGCGGCCAACACGCTGCCGCAGGTCACCACGCTGACCATTAACGCTGGCGGCACCCTGGCAGGCAATGGCTTCGTCGGCGGCTCGGTCAGCGCCGCCTCCGGTGGCACCCTCGCGCCCGGCAGCGGCGGCGCGGGGCGCATTGTCGTCGGGAACACGCTCGCGCTGGCCGCCGGCGCGGTCACGGCCATCGACCTGGGTGGCCAGGCGGCGGGCAGCGACTTCGACCAGGTGGTCGTTGGCGGCAGCATTTCCCTCGGCGGCAACCTGAACCTGACGCTACTCACCGGCTCCCCGCTCGCGCTCAACCAGAAGTTCTTCATCCTGGACGGCACCGGCCTGGGCGCGCCCGCGGGCACCTTCTCCAATGGCACCGGCGCGGGCGGGCTGTTCTTCACGGACAACCTCGGCAACACCTACCAGATCAACTACGCCGACCGCGACCCCGCGGACGCGAGCAACGGCCTCTTCAACGACGTGAGCCTCACCGTCGTCGCCGTGGTCCCCGAGCCGTCCGTGGTCGCGGCCTTGCTGGCGGGCGCGGCTCTGCTCGGTCTGCGCACCGCGCGGCGCCGCCGCTGCGGATGACTGGAACAGAGCCTAAAAACGAGTTGGAGGGTCCGCCTGCTTCACGCTTCTGCGACGGCCAGAACCTGCCTCCGGCATCGTTGCGACTCCCGCCGCGGGCCAAAACGAGGCGCTGGTTCCGGAGAAATCATGGTCCGTCGCTGCCGCCGACGAAGGTCCACCAGCGTGGCTGGGGGACGGCGTCACCCTTGGCCGGCAAGCATCAGTCGCGAAGCTCCCGCGAGCGGCGTGGAGAAGCCCCCAGGCACCGCTTGAAAGCCTTCGCGAAGGCCACCTCGGAACGATAGCCAACGCGCGCGGCCACTTCCGCCACGGAGCCGGCGCCCGCCCGCAGCAGGCCCGCCGCCTCGTGCATGCGCCAGCCGCGCAGATACTCGGCCGGCCCCTGGCCGACCAATTCACCGAAGCGCGCCGCCAAGC